>CAYTVT010000019.1:5176-9803 GCA_964441855.1 uncultured Candidatus Saccharibacteria bacterium
GGGGGGGGGGGGCGTCATAGTTCTGATTTTTATGCCGTAATATCTCCCGCGAACTTGCTCAAAGCGTGGCAAAAGTTTAGCAGAGGCAAACGAGGCGCGCCAGAGGTTGCGGCGTTTGAACTGAATCTTGAGAACAATCTTTTTGCGTTACACGAGCGGTTACGGCAGGGTACTTGGACAAACGACCCCTATGTTCCTCGTCGCATCACCGACCCAAAACCTCGCATTATTCATGTCACCAGTGTGCGCGACCGCGTACTGTTACAAGCAGTGTACCAATATCTCTACCAAATCTTTGACCCCTCATTCATCCACGATTCCTACGCTTCCCGAGAAAACAAAGGCACGCATGTCGGCGTATATCGGTTTGAAATCTTTGCACGAAAAGTGTCCGCAAATTACACACAGCCATCCTTTGTCTTAAAGTGCGACATCCGGAAGTTTTTTGATTCCATTGACCACGCTATACTTTCTTCCTTGACCGCAAGAAAGGTTGCCGATGAAAAACTTTTGGACTTAATCCACCGCATCATTACTTCCTTTGAGGCCGCTCCACAAAAAGGTCTCCCGCTCGGCAATGTCACGAGCCAGATTTTCGCCAACATCTACTTGAACCAACTGGACCAATTTGTAAAACACCAACTCAAAGTGCGTTACTACCTTCGCTATTGCGATGACTTTGTGATTCTGGGCAACTCCTACGAGAAACTTGCGGCATACATCTCTGCGCTCCGTGTCTTTCTCAAAAGTCGCCTTTCTCTTGACCTGCACCCGCGCAAAGTGACAATGTGCAAACTCATACAGGGCGTTGACTTTCTCGGCTATGTTACCCTGCCGCATTACCGCGTGTTGCGAACAAGGACGAAACGGCGGATGTTCAAGCGGGTGAGTGAGAGGAATGTCATGTCGTATGTGGGGTTGTTGAAGCATTGCAAAGGAGCAAAGATACAAGGATATATTGAGCATCGCTTGAAAGTTAAGGGGTAATAAAAGTTGTCGGTAGTTGCTTTTTTACTCCAACTATATTATATTTTCCCGACATGCCTACAATAAATCAACTGGTAAAGCGGGGGCGGAAAGAGCGTATCCGCAAGAACAAAACCCCCGCGCTTACCAAAAGCTTCAATGTGCTCCGGAACAAACCGGTGTTTTTTAATTCGCCGTTTAAACGTGGCGTGTGCACGAAGGTAACCACCAAAACCCCGCGCAAACCGAACTCCGCCATCCGCAAAATTGCGCGCGTCCGGCTCACGAACGGCATGGAAATTACCGCCTACATTCCCGGCATCGGGCACACGCTTCAAGAGCACTCGGTGGTACTCGTGCGCGGCGGGCGCGTGAAGGATGTGAACCTTCGCTACACGATTGTCCGCGGCAAGCTAGACGCGACAGGGGTGGAGGGCCGCCGCAAGGGCCGCAGTTATTACGGCGTAAAGAGGCCGAAGTAAACACATGAGACGCAAAATAAAAAACAGAAAAGAAGTCGCTCCCGACCCCGTGTATCAATCGGAGAAAGTGGCGAAGTTCGTCAACTATGTAATGGAGCGCGGCAAAAAGGAAACCGCGCGCAAGGTCGTCTACGGCGCCTTCGGCGCCGTCAAGGCCGCCGCGAAAGTAGAGAATCCTCTGGAGGTCTTTGATGCCGCGCTCAAAAATGTAACGCCCCTTATGGAGGTGCGCTCGCGGCGCGTCGGCGGGGCAAATTACCAAGTGCCGGTGGAGGTGCGGCCTGCGCGGCGCACCGCGCTTGCTTTCCGCTGGCTCATTGACGCGGCGCGGGCAAAGAAAGGCAAGCCGATGAGCGCAAAATTGGCGGACGAAATTATGGCGGCGAGCAAGAACGAAGGCGAGGCGGTCAAAAAGCGCGAGAATGTGCACAAGATGGCGGAAGCCAATAAAGCATTCGCCCACTTCGCGTGGTAAGGTGAGTGTGGTATACTTGCCTTCTATGGCGAAGGACTGGACAAAACTCTATAAAAAGTACAAAGGGATGTGGGTGGCACTTGCGGAAGATGAGGAAACCGCCGTGGGGAGTGGAAAAACGGCACATGAGGCATTGAAAAAAGCTCACGAGAATGGATATATCAAACCGATTTTGACGAGAATGCCATCAAACCTCAAGCCGTATGTCGGCACGCCATTTATTCTATGCGCAAGCGGTACAAATTAAAGAAAAGAAGTTGTCCTCTCTGCAAGCCGAATAAAATGAACGGTGACTGCCGGTGGACCAATAAAGAGTTATCGGCTCTTAAGGAGTTTGAGAAAGAAAAAAAGCAGTTACTTGGCTGATTTTGCATTTTGCGGCGGAGTAGGGTATTATTTTGGTACGCGCTTGCGCGTATTTTAATTTATGAACCGCGATTACCCATTAGAACGAGTCCGCAATTTCGGCATTATTGCTCATATTGATGCGGGCAAAACCACGACTTCCGAGCGCGTGCTGTTTTACACGGGCGTGACGCACAAAATCGGCGAAGTGCACGAGGGCGACACAGTAACCGACTGGATGGAGCAAGAGCGCGAGCGCGGCATCACGATTACCGCCGCCGCCATTACTTGCTTCTGGACGCCCTCGTACGAGGCGGACCCCATTAGAGGTAACGGGGCAAGCCCTACCTCTAACGGGGGAGGCAAAAAATCTCTGGACAAGCAATATCGATTTAACATCATTGATACTCCCGGGCACATTGACTTCACCGCGGAGGTCAAGCGGTCGCTCCGCGTCCTTGACGGCGCGGTGGTCGTCTTTGATGGGGTGGCGGGGGTTGAGCCCCAGAGCGAAACCAACTGGCGCTACGCCGACGAAGGCAAGGTGCCGCGCATCTGCTTCATCAATAAGCTAGACCGCATGGGTGCGTCGTTTGAATTCTCCTATAAGTCCATTTTGGAACGGCTAAACAAAAATGCCCTGCGGCTCCAGATTCCCATCGGGCTTGAAGAGAAGTTTGAAGGGGTTGTAGACCTTCTCAAAATGAAAGCGTACTACTTTGAAGGCGAGAAGGGGACGCAGGTGGTGGAGAAAGAAATACCATCCGCACATCTGGAAGACGCGAAGAAATACCGCCACGAGCTCATTGAGCGCATTGTAGAGCAAGACGACGCGCTCATGGGCGAGTACTTGGATGGCAAGGAAATTCCGCTCGATGTGCTCAAGAGGACGCTCCGTAAGGCAGTCATTGAAAACAAAATCTTCCCCGTACTCACCGGTTCTGCACTCAAAAACAAAGGCGTACAGCTCGTGTTGGACGCGGTGGTGGACTACCTGCCGTCGCCCCTAGACATTCCGGCAATTTTGGCAGTGAACCCCGAGACCAATGAACCGGTCGTGCGGCATTCGTCCGACACAGAGCCCTTCGCGGCGCTCGTGTTTAAGTTACAGACCGACCCCTTTGTCGGCCAGCTTGCCTTCTTTCGCGTCTATTCGGGGACAGTAGAGGCGGGAAGTTATGTATACAACTCAACGACCGGCAACCGCGAACGCCTTTCGCGCATCGTGCGCTTGCAGGCGGACAAACGCGAGGAGGTGAAGAAAGTATTTGCGGGCGAGATTGCCGCGGCGGTTGGACTCAAAGAGGTCAAGACCTCGCACACGCTCTGCGACGAAAAGAGCCCCGTCATACTGGAGGCGATTAAGTTTGCCGACCCCGTGATTTCTATGCGTATTGAGCCCAAAACCAAAGCCGACCAAGAGAAAATGGGCACGGCATTGAAGCGTCTCTCGGATGAAGACCCGACCTTTAAAATAAAGAGCGACCAAGAGACGGGCGAGACGGTGATGATGGGCATGGGCGAGTTGCAACTTGAAATCATGGTGGACCGCATGAAGCGCGAATTTGGCGTGGGGGCATCGGTCGGGAAGCCCCAAGTTGCGTACAAAGAAACCATTCAAGGCGAAGCGGAAGTGGAGAACAAATACATCCGCCAGACCGGCGGGCGCGGCCAATACGGCCATGTAAAGATTGTCGTGAAGCCGATGCGGCCTTTGGAGGATGGCGCAAAGATTCCGAAAAATACGAAGCGCTACGAGGACTTTGAGTTCATAAACTCCATCAAGGGCGGCATTATTCCGCAGGAATACATCCCCGCGGTGGAGAAGGGTCTTCGCGAGGGGATGGAGCGCGGCGTCGTTGCCGGCTTCCGGCTTGTGAATATCTCGTGCGACCTGATCTACGGCTCGTACCACGATGTGGACTCATCTGAAATTGCGTTCAAAATTGCCGCCTCGCAAGCGATACAAGAAGCGTGCCGCAAAGCAAAACCCGTGCTTTTGGAGCCGATTATGAAAATAGAAGTGGTAACGCCCGAGAAGTTTATGGGCGATGTGACGGGGTACTTAAACTCCAAGCGCGGCGAAGTGCAGGGCGTTTCTGACCGCGGCATAAGCAAGGTGGTAGACGCCAAGGTGCCGCTTTCTGAAATGTTTGGCTACATCACGACGCTCCGCTCGCAGACAGAAGGCCGCGCTTCCTTCAACATGGAGTTCGCACACTACGCACCCGTGCCTCCCAATGTCGCTCTGACCATTATTGAGGCACGAAAGTAAGTCGGGGGCGCTGGGGATTGCGCGATTGGGGGAAGTTTGCTATGCTTCCTAGGTCGCTTATAGGGCGATGTTTGAATCGCCTTT
>CAYTVT010000020.1:0-8647 GCA_964441855.1 uncultured Candidatus Saccharibacteria bacterium
ACCATCGGACAAAAGACCGCCACGGCGTCCCTTACCTTCCCCGGCAACCGCACGGCAACCCTTTCGTGCCCCGCAATCACCATCACCGCTCCCGACCTCACCGCCACCGCTCCCACTCCTTCGCTCGAATCCGCCGGTAACGGTCAGTATTACCCGAACACCGCAGCTGTACTCACGGGTACAGTATTAAACGGTGGGAATGCAAACGCGTCTGGCTCCTTCACAAACCGCTACTCTTACCGCGCGCGAACCGATGCGAATCCGCAACCTGCTCCAGACGACAGTAGTAAAGGAACATGGACAAACCTCGGTGACAAAGGACTCTCTGACACAACGCTTTTCCCTCCAAACAGCTCACCACGCAATGTGTTCTCTTCCGACACCGCCCCCTTCAACCCCGGCACTGCCGAAATCCGCCTCTGCGCCGACCAGCCCACCTCGTCCATCACGGAAAGCAACGAAGGGAACAACTGCGCTTCGCGCATCATTACGGTTGTCTCCAAACCACGCCTGACCGTGATTAGCAAAGTCAATACTGCGCTTGTTGCGGGCGCCGCAATCACCCAAACCGGCGGCACACCAACCGGACTCAGCGGTACGACAGAGGGTTCATTCGCTTCGTATGTGCGCACGACGAACGAGCCCATCATCTCGGTTTCGTTTACTGCGCCTTCCTCGTTAGGCAATGCGCTCTTTGACCACTGGGCGGACGCGTGCACCGGTAGTACCTGCACTGTCTCAGTCGCCAACGGATCATCCAAGTCCATTATTGCAGTTTACACGAGCGGCGGCGGTGGGGCTGTCCCAACTCTCACTTGCGCAGTGAACGACCACCAGTCCCTCACGCTCACGGCAACCTATCGCAATTTCGGCAACGCACTTTCTATCTGGCGCTCTCTGCCGTCCGGAAAGGTAGGCGCCGATCTTTCCGCCAACACGGTAGCGAATACTGACCGCACCGAAACACGCGCCGACACCGGCCTAACGCACAGCACGGCATACACCTACACGCTCCGCGACGGTACTACATCCTCGTCTTCTGCACTGACTTCGGCAACATGCACGACAAAAGGACTGCCCGACCTCACCGCCACCGCTCCCACTCCTTCGCTCGAATCCGCCGGTAACGGTCAGTATTACCCGAACACCGCAGCTGTACTCACGGGTACAGTATTAAACGGTGGGAATGCAAACGCGTCTGGCTCCTTCACAAACCGCTACTCTTACCGCGCGCGAACCGATGCGAATCCGCAACCTGCTCCAGACGACAGTAGTAAAGGAACATGGACAAACCTCGGTGACAAAGGACTCTCTGACACAACGCTTTTCCCTCCAAACAGCTCACCACGCAATGTGTTCTCTTCCGACACCGCCCCCTTCAACCCCGGCACTGCCGAAATCCGCCTCTGCGCCGACCAGCCCACCTCGTCCATCACGGAAAGCAACGAAGGGAACAACTGCGCTTCGCGCATCATTACCATCGTTGCACGCCCCACCGCCACGCTTGATCTCAAAGTCCGCAAGGCGGGCATTGACCCGTACTCCGACGGGCCACTCGGCGTCTCCTACCAAAGCGCCGTTGACCTCAAGTGGACGGGGAGCAATGTCGCCAACTGCTCCGCCACAGCAACCGACGCGCTCTGGAGCGGTGCAAAAACCGCATCAGGCGAAGACAAGAACATCGGCCCGCTCACCAAAGCACAGTACCTCTTCACCCTTACCTGCACCGCGCAATCTCCCGCATCTAACACAGGACAAACACTCACCGACACCGTCGTCGTGGATGTCGGCGCACCCGGCGAAGGAGGCGACACCACCGTCTCGCAAATGCAATGCTCGGTCTCTCCCGCACCGCATATCATGAAACAGACGGAAGTATCGTGGAGTGTCTCGGGCGCTCCCGCAGGCACCGCGTACCAATGGAGCGGCACCGACCAACTCTCCGGCAATGTCGGCATCGTGAGCAAGACCTACCAAACCATCGGACAAAAGACCGCCACGGCGTCCCTTACCTTCCCCGGCAACCGCACGGCAACCCTTTCGTGCCCCGCAATCACCATCACCGCTCCCGACCTCACCGCCACCGCTCCCACTCCTTCGCTCAACTCTACCGGAACGATGGACGAGTATTACCAAAGCGCCGACGCTTTCACCGCTCTCGCCGGCGCCGTCAACAACACGGGCAACGCTTCTGCGCCCGGCTCGTTCACAAGCGAATACGAGTATCGCCTGCCGGGTATGACGGGTTGGATTTCGGCGGGGAAGAAGGGGCTTTCCAACCCCTCACGCACGGCGCCAGACACAAGCACGCTTGCTTCTGGCGCCACCGACCGTCCTGTCTCCCGTTCTGATGTCATTACGCTGAACGGCAGTATCTCGGGCGCTTCAGTAGAGATACGCCTGTGCGCCAACAGACCCGTCTCCGTCATGAACGAAAGCGACTCCTCCGATGCAAGCAACTGTGCGCAAAAGACAATCGTGGTGAAGAAGAGGCCCGTGCCCATACTGAATACGCCGACCCCTATTATTGCCGGCTGTACGCCGCGCACGGGAGCAAACGGTTTGCAAGTGTCGTGGTCGGGAGTTTCGTATGCGGTGTCGTACAAATTGATTGCGATTAACAGCACCACAATTCAGTCGCGCACGATTCCAAATATCACCGGCACGAGCTACACCGATGCCAATCTTTCGCCGGGCATTGAATACCGCTATATCGTTTCAGGCGTTGACAGCGCGGGCGCCGACGGGCCGCTCTCGGAAACGAAAGCCGCTACCGTGCCCGCCGCGTGCTTTGATTACGAACTCTCGGCAAACAACGCCACGGTGGAGCGGGGGAGGTCGGTGACGACGACCGCGACCCGCACTCTGCTGTTTGGTACGACGCGCGCGGTTACGCTTTCCATCACAAGCATTACGGCGCCGGACGGTTCTTCGGTAAGCGGGACAGCGGACCGCCTTTCACATGGGTCGGGCTCGCGCGAGTTTGAAGCGCGTATTACCGGCGCCAACCCCGCAAACCCGACGGCGGCGAACAGTATTTCCCTTTCCACCGAGAACAATACGCAGATCGGTTCATTTGTGGTTGGCGTGCGCGGCGTTGGGCGTGAGACGCTCGCCAACGGTTCGGAGCGCGATGTCATACGCGACACGCAGTTTAGCGTCAGCGTTACCGCACGGGGTGATGCCGATGTCGCCTGCTCCTTAAACGCGGTGCCGACGAGCGTGTCTTCGGGCGGCTCATCCACTCTTACATGGAATTCGCAAAACGCTTCCGTATGTACCGGTACAAATTTCTCAACAGGAAATGCAACAAGCGGAAATGTTTCTACCGGCGCGCTCACCGCCAACCAAAATTACTCGCTCTCGTGCCGCAATGCGAGTGCGACAAAAACATGCACGGACAGCGCAACGGTGACGGTCACACCGCCCACGGGCGGCAACCCACCCGGCACGCCGCCAGGAGGGGGGAACCCGCCGCCGGGGAGTCCACCGCCGGGAGGAGGCCAGCCGCCCCCTCCAGGCCAGCCGCCAAGTGGCGGGCCGAGTACCTTGCAAGCGGTGTGTTTCGCAACCTTGCAAGACCCTGACGACACGAATGGCGACAATACGGCAAATCCGGGCGAGACCGTAACTTGGACGGCCATTACTTCCGGGGGAACGCCAAATTTTACCTACGACTGGTTTGGCAGCGATTCGCTAAACGGCAAACGCACGACGAACGATGCAACTGGTTCAGATGTTCAGCGGATAGTATATCAATCTACCGGTACCAAGACGGGCGCCATACGCGTTACCGATTCGGGCAGCCCCAGTCAACGCGTCCCGATAGATACACGGCTTGCTTCTCAGTCCTGCGAGGGAACTGGTATTGCGGTGCAAAACCCTCTGCCCGCCGACTTTGGCCTTGCGGCAACGCCTTCTACTATATATATAGAGCGATTTCGCACGGAAGAATTGCCGCCGTCGTCCTCGGCAACCGTTACCGTCGTGCCACAAGGAGGGTTTTCAAGCGATGTAACGCTGTCTGGATTAACGACTCAACTGACGGATCAAGCAAGCAAGATAAAAACAAATGTCGAGTTTAGTTGGAGCGGAAATGAACGGCTCTCGAGCGGGGAGTTCAGTTCAGGAGAAGCGTTTTCTGTCACCTTGACTAATCCTAACTTCCCGAATGGAAATTATGAACTTACTATCAGAGGAACTTCAGGCAATCGTAGGCGCGAAGCGACGGTGCTTTTGCAGGTGGTAACCGTGCGTCCTTCGTTTGAAGAATTTTAACTGTATGTTGCTTGATGAAAAACAGTTGGAGAAATTTATCCTTGACTCGGGGCTTTTGCCGCGCGCCGCGCTAGACGCGGCGCGCTCCGAGGCGGAGAAGAGCGGCGAAAAGCTCGATACGGCGCTCGTGCGCACGGGCAAGGTTTCCGAAGATGATGTGCGCCGCGCCGAGGCATACCTCCTCGGCATTCCGTTTGTGAATCTCAAAAATCAAAAGATTGACTATACGGTGCTCACGCTCATCCCAGAGCCCATTGCGCGTTCGCACAATATCGTTGCCTTTAAGAAAACCGACACGACGCTTGAAGTTGCAATGCTTGATACTGACGACCTCGCGGCGGTTGACTTCATCAAAAAGAAAACGGGGCTCAAGATTCTCCCACGCCTCACCGACGACCTTTCTATAAAATCCGCCCTGCTTTTGTATCAGAAATCGTTGCGCGCGGAGTTTGGCGAAATTATCCAAAAAGAATCGGCGGCGCTCACCACGCTTCCCGACTCGGGCGCCGATGCGGCGGAGCTCAAGAAAATCGCCGAGGACTTGCCGGTGGTGCGCATTGTAGACACGCTCTTGAAGCATGCGGTCATCCAGGGCGCATCCGACATACACATTGAGCCGCAAGAGGGGGAAGTGGCGGTGCGCTATCGCATAGACGGCATTTTGCGCGCCGCGATGACGCTTCCGCGCGCCGCCGCTCCCGGCATTGCGGCGCGCATTAAGGTGCTTGCGTCGCTCAAGCTTGATGAAAAGCGCTTGCCGCAAGACGGGCGTTTTAAGGTGGTGATGGAAGACGAGAGGGTGTCGCTCCGCGTCTCGATACTTCCGGTGTACTTCGGCGAGAAGATCGTCATGCGGCTTCTCCACGAAGGCGCATCGGGGTTTTCGTTGGAAGGGCTAGGCTTCCACGGCGAGGCGCTCGAGCAAGTGCACAAGGCGCTCCGCCAAACGACGGGGATGCTTTTGACCACCGGCCCCACGGGAAGCGGCAAGACGACAACCTTGTATACCATGATTGATATTTTGAATACGCCTGAAGTGAATATCTCCACGATAGAAGACCCGATTGAATACCAGATTCCGCGCGTAAACCAGACGCAAGTGAAGCCCGAAATCGGGCTCTCGTTTGCGCACGGGCTTCGGACGCTTGTGCGCCAAGACCCCGACATTGTCATGGTCGGCGAAATTCGCGACAACGAGACCGCGTCGCTTGCCGTCAATGCCGCGCTGACGGGCCACCTCGTGCTCTCCACCCTCCACACCAACTCCGCCGCAGGTGCCGTGCCGCGTCTTTTGGATATGAAGGTAGAGCCATTTCTACTCGTTTCTACCGTCAACCTCGTCATTGCTCAACGGCTCGTGCGCAAGATTGCCGAAGGCAAAGAGAAGTATTTCCTTACCAAAGCGGGTATCGCGGCGCTCGGCAAAAGCATCAACTTAGGCAAGACGCTCACGGCGTTGGTGGAAAATCGCGTCGTGCCGAAGGGGACACAGTGGGAGAAAGTACCATTCTACAAGCCGCGTCCCGCTGACGGCGGAGACGGTTACGAGGGGCGTATTGGCATTTATGAGGTCATGGGAATATCGTCCGCCATACGCGCACTCGTGATGCAGGGCGTTACCACCGCCGACCTTGAAAAACAAGCGCGCGCAGAGGGGATGCTTACCATGCTGGAAGACGGCATTATGAAATGCGCGCAAGGTGTGACGACGATTGAAGAAGTGATGCGCGTCGTGTCGGAGTAGTATTGACACCGTCAGTACATTGTCTATACTGGCTTTACTATGGATACCACCCTACAAGTGCGAACGAGCAAGGAGCGGAAAGAACGCGCACGGAAGGTATTTGAGCGCATCGGGCTTGACCTGTCTTCTGGCGTAAATCTGTATCTAGAACAAGTGGCGACGACGCAAAGCGTGCCGTTTGTGCCCGTTACTAATGTTGGTCTCAAGTTGAAGCGTTGGGCGGAATACAAGCGCGATATTGCGTGGGCGAAGAAGCACGGGAAACGATACACTTCAGCGGAGGAAATGCATGCTGATATTCTGAAAGATGTTTAATGGTGTATTTACATGTACTTCGTACAATCAACACGGCGATACCAAAAATCTTTAAAACGGCTCATAAAATCCGGTCGCTTTAACATCGTGCATGTAGATGTCGTCATTAACGCCCTTCGAGAAGGTAAGTCGTTAGATGCGTCGTATCAAAATCACCTACTGCATGGAGAATATATCGGATGTCTCGAGTGTCACATTCAGAGCGACTTACTTTTGATTTACAAAATTGATGAGAAGGAACATACGCTCACGATTATTGACCTCGGCTCGCACAGCGAACTGTTTAGGTAACGCGCGGTGGACTTTCGTGAGATAATACTGAGGTGAAGTTTTCTTTTGAACTTCCGCTGTTTATACCGCTTCGCGAGAAGGTGGCGTTTGCGCGCAACTTGGGCGCGATGATTTCTGCGGGTCTGCCGCTCGCCCGCGCCTTAGAGGTGCTGACGCGCCAGAGCGGGAACAAGTCGTTTCGGCAGACGCTTACCTCTCTCGGAGACGAAGTGCGCAAAGGCAAGGCGTTCTCTGCGGCTTTGCGTATGTTCCCGCGCGTCTTCCCGCCGCTCTTTCCGGCAGTCGTGGCGGCGGGCGAGGAGAGCGGTTCTTTGGCGCAATCGTTTTCGTCGCTTGCGGAACAATTGGAGCGCGTGTATGCGCTCGGGCGTAAACTGCGCGGAGCGCTCATATACCCTCTCATTATCGTGCTCGTGATGCTCGGAGTCGCCGTCCTGATGCTTATGTATGTGGTGCCGGAACTTTCGGCAACCTTTTCGGAGTTTGGCGTGGCGCTCCCTCTCTCTACGCGCGTGCTGGTCGCCACAAGCGGCGCGTTCCAAAATCACGCAGTTCTTTTCCTTTCTTCTCTCGTGCTTATCTTCGCGCTCCTCGCCGCCTTTTTCCGCACGGCGTTTGGGGGCCGCATTGCGGACTTCGGCGCGCCATCTGCCGACGCTCCGCACGCTTGTCGTGGAATTAAACTCTGCGCGCACTGCGCGCACTTTGGGCTCGCTCACGACGGCGGGTGTGCCTATCGTTTCCTCGCTCGGCGTCGTCGCTGATGTCGTGCAAAACTCATACTACCGCGCGGTGCTCCTCGCCGCGCGAGAAACGGTAGAAAAAGGGGGGGCGCTCTCGGCGGCATTTGCAGGGGCGGGGAAGCTCTACCAACCGTACTTTTCGGAAATGGTGGCCTCGGGCGAGGAGACGGGGAAATTGGGCGAGATGCTCAAAGAAACTGCGCTTTTTTATGAAGCGGAAGTAGAACAAAAGACAAAAAACCTTTCCTCCATCGTGGAGCCCGCGCTTATGGTTGCGGTCGGCATTGCGGCGGGCTTCTTCGCCTACGCGATGATATTGCCCATGTATACCTTAATGAATAATGTGTAATAAAACGGCTCAACATAGCCGTATTTTCGCCTATTGACAACCGTACTTGATTTTGCTATACTATACTTAGAGTTCAAAGCACCTTGAAAGCCGAGAACTACCAATGCCGCATAGCGGCCCCTTACCTCACGGGCAGTGAGAAACCTATGGCGTAAAGCCAGAAAGGATGAAGATGAAATACGGTGAACTAAACCTCGGTCAGATTGAAGCAGTCATTAACAAACTCGGCGGCATGGATGGAGTCAACCGATTCCTTCGTGGCGAACTGTCGGTTTCCGAACCGACCCGTTCGTGGCGCGAGGAAGACGGCGTCATCTACTTCTCGGTCACCAGCGACGGCACGACCGGCGAGGAGTGGATTACCTACTTGGAAGGCAAAGGATTCCGCGTAAGCGACTACGCCAAAAGCATACTTCGTTCCCCGGACTTCAAACCAACCCCCGCAGGCACCATGTATCACATCGCGGTGCTCAAAGGAGAGTTATTCTCCGACGACAACCGCATCACCAAAAACATTCGTGCTGAAGCGAAAAAACGAAAATTCATCACCCCCCACCCCGAAGTCGCCTGTCTCATCCGCGATCAGTTTTCAGACGAAGACATCAAGGCAATGGGTCTGTGGTACATCACTGCCATGCATGAACCCATCGTTTCCGCTGGCGACCCGTTCTTGCTTGATGTGGCTCGCGGCGCTGGCGGTCGATGGTTGGGCGCCGACTACGGCATGCCTGACGACAGGTGGTATCGCGCGAATGGCTTCGCTTTCGCTGTCCCGCAAGCTTCGGCTTCAGACACTCCGTCCTAGCCCTCATGTCCCTCAACTTTGTCTTCCCGCCGTTTCGGCGGGTTGCCACACAACCCCGATTA
The DNA here is from genome assembly GCA_964441855.1 of uncultured Candidatus Saccharibacteria bacterium. Lineage (GTDB taxonomy): Bacteria > Patescibacteriota > Minisyncoccia > Phycocordibacterales > UBA10002 > UBA10002. Next base: position 8,588 of record CAYTVT010000020.1, read on the forward strand.
ACACTCGGGGTTTTGTTTTGTATACTAAAACTGGAAGTAGGCGAATCTGTCCCGACGGTT
>CAYTVT010000020.1:8657-9280 GCA_964441855.1 uncultured Candidatus Saccharibacteria bacterium
CCGAACCCAGTATCCGTATGTTGAGAACGCGGGCGATTCGCGTTGCACGCGGAGGACATACGCAGACACTTCAAAAATGAAGTTACTTGGCACCGGTCTTACGCAATTTGAGATTGCGAAGACAAAGAAAGATTATTAACGGTTGTTCGGACGAGACCGGTGCATTTCCGATGGCGACCCGAACTTGCTTGATGTGAATCGCGACAATGACGGTCAATGGTTGAACGCCTACTACGGCATGCCTGACAACAGGTGGAATCGCGAGAATGGCTTCGCTTTCGCTGTCCCGCAACTCACTTCATTTCTTCGCCCCGGCTCTTGCTGGGGCAAAGTTTTCTCTCATTAGTTTTCCGCTCCACCCGCCAAGGTCCCTGCCTATACCAACCAACTCTGTCGCAAGAGGAATGTAATGTGCATCCTCAAGCGTTTCTGTTTCAGAGAGAAGGAGAAGAAGTGTCTGTGTTGCATCCACTTTTCGTAGCGCCGCTCGTATCCACGGCAGTTTCTCTTCCGGTGGTAGAAATGCAGCTGTTACAATTGCTTCTATACATTCAACAAATAATTTAGCTATGCGGTTACCAATAGAGTATCGCTGTGTTTTGGGGAGCAAGTTATGACACACA
>CAYTVT010000020.1:9290-9649 GCA_964441855.1 uncultured Candidatus Saccharibacteria bacterium
ACACATACCACAACCGGTACGCATGCCGTACTTTCTCCAAAACGGGTACAAAATGCCGTTGGGGGGGGGGGCGTTCATAGTTCTTTTTTTGAAGCAATCACTTCTGTTGAAAATTTGTATGCATCGTGGAAAGAATTTGTGCGGGGGAAAAGACAACGCACCGATGTACAGGAGTTCCAACTGCGGCTCATGGAGCACATATTATCACTCCACACGGATTTGCACAATTATACCTATCGGCATGGGGCGTATCAATACTTTAAGGTTTTTGAGCCCAAAGAGCGCGACATCCACAAAGCAAATATTCGTGACCGCGTGCTCCATCGAGCTGTCTACCGCACACTCTACCCGCTTTTTGA
>CAYTVT010000021.1:0-5101 GCA_964441855.1 uncultured Candidatus Saccharibacteria bacterium
CATAATTTTATTTTAGCAACTCCTCAATTCTAACATCTAACGCCTTTGCAAGGCGTGTAATGGTTGAAAGTATCAAAATCCTAGCATTTTTTGACACATAAAAACAGCCATGCTTCGCTACCTCCTTCGCACAAGGCTTCGGAAGGTCAAAGAAAGCTACGCGGGGCAAGCCCCACTTCGCGGAACAAGCCCCATCCTTCTATTGCAGTGTTTTGCCTGCCCGCCGAAGCCGTCTTCGGCGCAGGCGGGCAAAACACTAGTATAGATTCACCGCGGGGGGTGAGGCGGTGGAAGGTGTGTATAACCGCTTGACTTTCAATAACGGTTTGCTAGTATGACACCATTACGACGAAAAGGGGCCCAAACGGTTAACTACCTAAGGCCCCCTTTTCTTTGGCTATTTTTTCTCTAATGTCGTTTCTGTCGAGACCGTCAAAATACTTTCTTGTTATCTTTTTGTATAACGAAGACGCTCTTTTGAGGTCGGGAAAGAGTATCTTTTCAAATCTCTCTTCTTCAATCAAGAAATCGACAAGCATCTTGTAATCACCATCCCCAGAGACAAGAACAATCTTCGCAAAATCTTCTTTCTTGTACATCTTCTTCATTATGTGGAAGATAATATCCGAATCCACATTTCCTTTCTTTTTTCCAATCATTGCCGGATTGTGCTCGCGAAATATCAGTACAAAACCCGCCTTCTGTATTTGCTCGTACAATTCCTGGTTCGCTTCTTGAACATACCCCAGGAAATAATAGGCATTACTGACATTATATTTCTTCTCTAAATACACGCGAAAACGCGCGAGATTAATCTTCCACGGGTCAACTTCACGCTTCGCCGTTCCCCTATAGAGATTCTGACCGTCTACAAAAGCAAGATTTTTGGTCTTCTCATTTTTCGCCATATTTCTAAAATCCTAGCATTTTTTGGTGCATAAAAACAGCCCTGCTTCGCTACCTCCTTCGCACAAGGCTTCGGAAGGTCAAAGAAAGCTACGCAGGGCAAGCCCCACTTTGCAGAGCAATCCTCTCCGCCCCGCCTCCCCCTCCGTCTATTGCAGTGTTTTGCAAAACACTAGTATAAGAAACCCAGCCCCACTTCGCTCCCGCTTCGCAAAACAAGCCGCCCGACCCTCGCCCCGCTTTTCTCCGCCAGAGGCGGACAGGCATTCCTGACTTAAAAACACGCCCTCCTCCGTACCCGACTCCGCTGAAGCTACGACGGGCAAGCAAGACTACGGACGGGCAAGCGCGCATTCTTAAGAAAAGCCAGAGGACAAATGCACCTATGACAGAGATTCTTTATTCCGACCTGAACTGCGGGACTTGGAATCGAACCAAGATTTTCGCTTTCAGAGAGCGACGTCCGACCATTAGACGATCCCGCAATGAAAATAATCTAGCACAAAACGGCGTTCGTTTCTAATGGGCGGGAGAGGACTCGAACCTCCATGCCTTGCGGCACCAGCTCCTAAGGCTGGCGTGTCTGCCATTTCACCACCCGCCCATATATGGAATTGTAAAATCCAATCCGCCCACCAGGAGTCGAACCTGGACATCGTCCGCTTAAGAGGCGGCTGCTTTACCAGTTAAGCTATGGGCGGGCCTCACTAGAGCGTACCTATTTTCCGTTCTTTTTTCAAGAGCCCAGAAACTACATCGCAAGAATTGTTTTTAGGACTTTAGGTAATTCCGTTACCTCATCACTCCCGCTGAAATGACCTTTATTGTGTTCTATAAGAGTTTTTGCACCAAGCCGTTTCTTAAAGAGTGTTTTATTCTCTTTGGGTACTACATCATCGTTATCAGAAAAAAATGCAAAAAACTTTTCAGTATGCGATTTGACTTTATCAAAATCAATCGGGATTTCCAGCCACGGTTGAGCTATTCTCTTTTCATTGTCAGTTTGCAGGTTCATAAGAGTAAACCAACCAGCGACAAAAATAGCACCGCCGACTTTCTTGTGGGCAGGCAAACTCTCCAAGTACCGAAGAATAGTCTGACAGCCGATACTGTGTCCAACAAAATATGTGTTCTCATTAACGGCTCCAACAATTGTGGAGAGGTAAGAAACCCACCTATCTATCTGTGGTTCCGCTGGTTTTGGCATAGCTGGAATATGAACTTGAAAACCGTTCTTTTCCAGTTCTTTCTTTAGCCATGGAAACCACCCTTCATCGGGGTAACCATCCCAGCCGTGAATAATGAAAACTCTTTTAATCATGGTAATCTTCTGAAAGCTCATTTTAAATGGGCCAGGTGGGAGTCGAACCCACAACCGCTCGTAAGAGCAGACAACATTTTAAGTGTCGCGCGTATGCCAATTCCGCCACTGGCCCTTTCTCCTCTTCATATTACGCCCGCGATGCGTTGCCTGCAAACTTAGTTTTAAGGCCTGGGGGGGAATCGAACCCCCGCATGTTGGTTTTGCAGACCAAAGCGTTACCACTTCGCCACCAGGCCGTATTTCTTTTTTAAGAATTCTTTTTGTTGATGATTCTTCAAAAAGTATTCATGCTGTACTGCCTTACTCCTCGAATCAAACTCACTTTGTTCCAACAATTCCCACGGTATGTATACTTTCGTGGATTTCACTCTTCCGTTGTTGTGAAGTGCGAATCGACGAGCGACATTCTCCGTACTCCCCACATACAGATCATTATTTTTTAAACTGCGTAAAACATAGGTATAATACCTCATAATGTTTTGTCTCGCTTCGCGAGATCCCGCATAGCGGGACAGACCGTCGCGTTGTCAGTGCTTCGCACGATCCTGCGTAGCATGGACCACTTCGCCACGTGGCCATACACCCATGTTACTGCAGGTGCGACAATTCCTCAATCCGCTGGCGATTTTGCTCGCCGCGGTCTAGCGCGAAGGCGACTTCGGGCAATCGGCGCATTCGCGCCGCTTGCCCCAAAAATCGCCGGAAGTCGTTCGCGCGGCGGTTGGCGAAGGCGGCTGCCTTTTCCGCTTCCGTTTCGGGGAGTACCGAGAGGAGCACGAGCGCGCGGTTGTTTTTAGGCGAGAGTTCTACGCGCGTTACGGTAATAAGCGCTTGGCGGTTTGACTCCGCTTCCAGAAAGCGCGCCGCAGCGCGGGTAATTTCTTCAGAAAGCCGAAGTGTTTTCTTTTTAGTGGCCATGATGGTTTACACTTCCACAATTTTTACCACCTCAATCGTATCGCCGACCGCAAGCGGGAAGGCGCTCGCCACGAGTGCGCCAAACTCGGTGCCCACTCCCGCCTCGCGAATCTTCTCTTTCAGCCGCTGGAGCTCCTTCACCTTGCCTTCGCCGATCACGGCACCGCGCCGCACCATCCGAAATGCGTCGCCAAGCGCCACCACACCCGCGAGCACTTTGCCGCCGACAATTTGCGTGCTCTTTTCTTCCGAGAAAATGCGCACAATGCGCGCTTCGCCCGTTTTTTCTTCACGCTTTTCTTTTGGCGTGCGTTCCGCGGCGGCGGCCGCCAAAAATTCAGACAGTCGGTAGATGATGTCAAAGAGATGTATGTCGGCGCCTACCGCCTTCGCATGCCGCACCGCCGCCGCATCTGCGCCGACATTGAAGCCGACCAGTATCGCGCCCTTCGCGCTCCCAGCGAGCCGCACATCGCCTTCGCCCACATCGCCGATACCGGCGCCGATAATCTTCATTTCTATTTTCTCGTTTTTGATTTTTGCCAATTCATGCGCCACCGCTTCTACGCTCCCCGCCGTGTCGGCTTTTACCACGAGCGGCACGACGACGCGCTCGCCGCTCGTTTCCATCTGTTTCCCCGATAATGCCGCGGGTTTCGGGTGTTGCGCGGCGCGCTTCTTCCGTGCTTTCTCCGCTTCTTTTTTGTTGTCATATGCGCAGAAGGCGTCTCCCGCCGCGGGAAGCTCGCTCCAGCCGCTAACGCGTACGATGCGCCCGCACCCCGCTTCCGCGAGCGGCTTGCCGGAGTAGTCGGTAAGCGTGCGGATAACGGAGAGCGCGCGTCCCGCCACCAACGCTTGCCCTTTACGGAGCGTGCCATTTTTCACAATGAGCGTTGCCGCAATGCCGGCGGTACTTCCGCGCTCTGCCTCTACCACAGCTCCCTCCGCGAGCCGCTCTCCATCGCACGCGCTTGCCTGCATATCTGCCAAAAGGAGCACGAGGTCTAGAAGCTCGGACACTCCTGCGCCCGTTTTTGCCGACACGAGCGCAGAGGGGATGTTCCCGCCATACCCCTCCACATAGAGCTCGTGTTCAGCGAGCGATGCCTTGGCGCGCTCAATGTCTGCGGTTGACTTGTCGGCCTTTGTAAACGCCACAACGAAGGGGGTGCTTTGTTTCTGCAAGGTCTTGATGGATTCCAGCGTCTGCGGTTTTGCGCCTTCGTCTACTGCGACGGCGAGGATGGCGACATCGGCAGACGAGACCGCGCGTCCACGGCTTGCGCCAAACGCTTCATGCCCGGGCGTGTCTATAAACGAAAGCCGCCGCTCGCTCCCGTCCGGCATTTGGTGCGTCACTTCATATGCACCGAGCCGCTGAGTAATGCCGCCCGCTTCGTACTCGGCTACATTCGTTTTGCGGATGTAGTCCAGGAGCGTTGACTTGCCGTGGTCTACATGCCCGACGACCGCCACGACCGGCTGGCGCGCTGGCGCGAGGGCAGTGTTTGTTTTTGCGTTCGGCATAAAACACAAGCGTACCACATTTTTCGCCCGATTGCGAGTTGGCGGCTCGCGTGGTTGTATAGGGGGGTGAAAAAGCGCATATACCTAGACCATGCGGCGACCACACCTCTTGACGCGCGGGTAGAAAGCGCGATGCGGCCGTTTCTGCGCGCGCAGTTTGGGAACCCAAGCTCCATTCACGCCGAAGGAGCGGCGGCGAAAAAAGCGGTAGACGCCGCGCGTGTCGCCGTCGCGCGCGGCTTAGAAGCCCACGCAGAAGAGGTTGTCTTCACTAGCGGCGGGACAGAAGCGAACAACCTCGCGGTTTTTGGCGTAGTGAAGGCATGGAACGAAACACATTTTGGAAATGTCTGGAGCGAGGGTCGCATTGCGGCGACCCGAGCGTTACCGAGGACTTTTCAAAATGTGTTTCGTGGAATGCCT
>CAYTVT010000021.1:5111-9519 GCA_964441855.1 uncultured Candidatus Saccharibacteria bacterium
CACCAACATTGAGCACTCATCGGTGCTGGAGCCAATTCGCGCGCTCGCGCGGCATGGGAGAGCAGAGGTGTCGTTCGTACCGGTAGAGAAAGACGGTATAGTGAGTCCGGAGAAAGTCATCGCCGCCGTTCGCCCCAACACGGCGCTCGTGTCGGTGCACTACGTCAACAACGAAATCGGCACGATTCAACCCATCGCAAAAATCGGGAAATTAATACGCGAAGCGAACCAAGGTTCGCGGAGCGCTCCCCACATACTATTCCATGTAGATGCATGTCAAGCGCCTCTTTACCTTCATTGCCTCGTCAACGCGCTTGGAGTAGCTCTGCTTACGCTGGATGGACACAAAATGTACGGACCTAAGGGCGTCGCGTGCTTGTATGTGCGCCGCGGCACGCCGCTCGCGCCGCTCCTGCTCGGCGGCGGACAGGAGGGGGGGCTACGCGCCACGACCGAAAATGTACCGGCGATTGTCGGTTTTGCCGAGGCGCTCACTCTCGCCGCGACCTCACACACACGCGAATCCGCACGCCTCGCCCTGCTCCGTGACTTTTTTTATGCTAGTGTTTTGCAAAACACTGCAATAACACATAGGCAGAACATAATCGTGAACGGGAGCATGGAGGACGGGGAGCGATTGCCGAACAATCTGAACATTTCGCTCCCCGGCGTAGATACCGAGATGCTCACGCTTCGTTTGGACGCGGCGGGCATCGCGTGCTCTACCAAAAGCTCGTGCCTTAAAAACGAAAAATCGTCGTATGTCGTGTCGGCGCTTGGGGGCGGCGCGCCTCGCGCCGCAAGCACGCTCCGCTTCACGCTCGGCCGCGCGACGACGAAAAAAGATATTGACTATGCGGTTCGTACTTTAGCGCGTATACTGGGGGTATGCTAATCATCTATACCAAAACCGGGTGTCCGTGGTGCGCGGAGGCGCTTGCTTTTCTGCGCGGAAAAAAAGTGGCGTTTGAAGAGCGCGAGGTGCGCGACAACCCCGCGTACTTTGCGGAGCTCAAGGCAAAAAGCGGGCAAGAGAAGACGCCCACACTGGACTTAAACGGCGAGATTCTTGCCGACACCGACGCACCCGCAATTGAAACATTTCTAAAGAAGAATGGAATCATTGCATAAAAAAGCGCCCCAACTTGCGTCGGGGCGCTTCGGTTCCAATAGGCGCCTCCTTAAAAACAAAATTACTTCTGTCAGTATAGCGTACCGACATGAGCTGTCCATGGCTATACCCCAATCAGCACGGGGATAACGATGGGGCGCTTGGCGGTCTTCTGGAAGAGGAAGCGCGACACAATAAAAAACCGCCGTTCTCTGAAATATCAGATACTAGGCGGCATTGTGCTAACATTGTCTGGTTTCCATTGTGGATGGATGTAATCTGAGCGGAATATCTACTTCGTTGGTTCGCTCGAGCCACTCCGCCAAATCGTCAAGCGGAACTGGTTCGGGGCAGATATAGCCGCCCTTGCAAGCAATGGAAAATGCTTGTGTTTCGCTGATCGGCTCTGCGCGGGATTGATTACGAACATTTACAACGAAATACTCGCCATCCTTCCATAGAATTGCTGCTAGATCGTGATGCGTTGCCACGATGTTGAATTTACCGGACACTAACTTTTCTGGGTAACTGGTAAGCATGTACTTCCTTTGGTTTTTGGTTTCCTGTTCAATGATGTACTAATTTAATTCTATGGTCAATCTCGAACTGTTTTAATTTCGTGAAGAACTCATGGTCCACTTGGTCAGCAACGGGATAACATAATGTGGTTACATCAGACAGATACACCCCGCCTAGTATTTGCGCCTCAATGTAGTGCACTCCTTCACGAGTCGCCACCGGTTCCGTCCCTTCCAGCACATAATCAAACCAAAACCTGCCGTTGAGTTTGGTCGCTAACACGCCGTCAATGTCGTCCCACACATACACTTGATCTCGTTCTGCGAGGAAGGAATCAAACGGAGTGAATGTTGCATTCATTCGCAACTCATTTTTAAGGACAAACCGGTAACGCCCCCAGTGTATCAATGGACTCAATGAGGTCGGTATCCCAAGATAATCAACCGCTCCGTAATTCGGCCGTTCCGAATCGTGCATATGGCTGAAGATGACCTGTAGGTTTTGCATTGCTCCGTAGAGCTTAAATTCAACTAATAATCGGGTTCTAAAAGTTTTATCGTGAATGCCGCCAGGGAAAAACCCAACCTCAATTTTGTTAAGCATTCTCCTAATTCTAAGAAGGTTATCAACGATTTTTTCATCGCGATATTGTTCGCGTAAATCAAGATTTATTACAAGCTGTGATTGTTCCAGTTTTTGCCTTGCCAGACGAAGCTTGTGCTTTTGGTTTTTGCGAAGCTTGGCGTGTTGTATAACGCGCTTAGCGCGGTGCCTGCTTTCCATCCGTACTTTTTCAAGGAGCTGTTTTTGATTTTCCGTTAGGGTGTTCATTGGTTCTCTCGTTTTGATTTCTGTATGTTACTATCCGTAATCTACTAAAAAGTAATTGAGAAGTCCACCTATCAACACTCGAAGGGTTCCGCACGCAATCTCCCTCTTGAGTAAGGGGGAGTACCCGAGCGAAGCGAGGGGGAGGGGGTTGTGTCTCGGAAACAAACACCACCACTGAGAAGGAGATTTACATGCGAGTTCGCTATACCCCAATCAGCACCGGAATCACAATAGGGCGCTTGGCGGTCTTCTGGAAGAGGAAGCGCGACACGCTGTCGGTCACCGCATCTTTGATATAGTCAAAGTTGATGGGGTGCATCCCCACCGCCGCGTCCTCTATCGTCTTTTTAATAATGAGCCGCGCTTGGTTTAAAAGGTCTTGCGATTCGCGCAAGTACACAAACCCACGCGAAATAATGTCGGGCGACTTCCGCAATTTTCCGTTCATGCCGTTCACGGAGGCGATAATCACAAACATCCCGTCTTCGGCAAGCATTTGCCGGTCGCGGAGCACCACCTCCTGCACGCCGCCTATGGCAAATCCGTCCACCATAATCGGGTTTGACGGCGCTTTTTCTTTGTAGGTTTTGATGCTTTTCCCATCGGCGCTTATGTCTATAAGCGAGCCGTTGTCGGCGATGACGATATTCTCTTTCGGTGTGCCAAGTGACAGCGCGAGCTCCGCGTGGAGCCGCAGGCGGTAGTGGTTGCCGTGGGTGGGGATGAAGAAGGTCGGCTTCACTTTCTTGTGGAGCCACTCCAGTTCCGCGCGATTGCCGTGGCCGGTGGAGTGAATGTACATTTCGGAGGTGCGGTAGTGCACGATTTTCGCCCCGTGCCGCGCGATGTTGTCTTTGAGTTTCTCTACCGAGCGCTCGTTGCCGGGGATGATAGAAGACGAAAGCACCACGGTGTCGGTCGGCAAAAGATGCACCGTCTTGTGCGTCTTGGTCGCCATGCGCATCATCGCCGCAAACTCATCGCCTTGCGCGCCAGTTGCGAGTATCACGATGCGGTCAGGGGCGTAACTCCCCATATCTTCCGCGCGGATGACGACCCCTTCTTTTGGTTTGAGAAGCCCTGCCGCAATGCAGATGTCTATGTTGTTGCGCATGCTCCGGCCCTCAATCACCACTTTTTTGTTGTTGTCGGCACATGCTTCTATCACCTTCGCGAGGCGGGTAACATGCGAGGCAAACATGCTGACGATAAGGCGGCCATTCGTGGTGCGTACGATTTCCGCAAGGTTTTGCCCCACGAGCGCTTCGGGGGTTGAGAAGCCGGCATTTTCAACATTGGTGGACTCGCCGAGGAGCGCTAGCGTCTTCTCTTTGTCAAAGAGCGCGTATGCTTTTTCTTCCGCCTCGCTCACGACCCCGTCGGTGTGGTCGAGCTTAAAGTCGCCCGGGTTTACGATGTTGCCGTGCGGCGTTTCTATAATAATGCCCATTGAATCTGGTATGGAGTGGGTAACACCGAAAAAGCGCACGAGGAGTTTCCCGAGACGGATGCGGTCATCTTTCTCCACGATTTTAATATCCAAGGCGGGCAAGTGTGCGAATTCCTCCTGCCGTTTTTTTATCATGAGCGCAGTTAGATTGCGCGTGTAGAGTGGCGGGTTGCCGATGCGTGGCATAAGGTATGGAATGCCGCCGATGTGGTCCAAGTGCCCATGCGTTACAAGCACCGCGCGGATGTTGGCCTTGCGTTCTTCTAGGTAGGCGGTGTTGGGCAAGATAAAGTCAATGCCTGGCGTATTTTCATCGTTAAACTTAAGCCCCATATCCATGATGATGATGTCGTTGCCGCACTCTACCATCGTCATGTTGCGGCCGATTTCTTCTACGCCGCCCAAGGGGATGATGCGGATAGCTCCCTCTGCAAGCGGCGGCAAAGGAAGCACCGTCTCTTGGGCATTCATGCGTCGAGGCAGAGGCCGCCGCTCGC
>CAYTVT010000022.1:0-9116 GCA_964441855.1 uncultured Candidatus Saccharibacteria bacterium
ATGCAAGACTGTAAAATGGTTCACTCAAAATAAAAAAGTGAAAGAGTTTATATCTAAGATACATGGGGAGAAAATAATTGGCGACATCATTGGTGAACGGCATTCTTGGACAGCCCATATGGATTCTGAAATCGGAGCTAATGTGTCTGTAGAGAAAATATGTCAGTCAAACTTACTTAAATTGTTTAACAGTCTTGAGAGTGTCTGGTTTGACTATTTTCTTTGGTGTCAAAAAAATGGCTTTAACTGATTTCTCAAAAATAAAGTCAGTGCATTTCATTGGCATCGGGGGAATTGGGATTTCCGCCATTGCGCGGATGTTTTTGCTGAAAGGGAACCCTTCGACTGGCTCAGGGCGAATACGGGTGAGCGGGTCGGATATGGCGGAGAGCGAGGTCACAGAAGAGTTGCGGAAATGTGGTGTGCGGGTTTGTATTGGGCAGAGGGCGGAAAATATACCTACCGAATGCGACCTCGTGATTTATACGATTGCGGTACCGCCCGACAATCCAGAGTTTGCGGAGGCGAAACAGCGCGGCATGCCGCTCCTCTCGTACCCCGAAGCGCTCGGGATTATTTCCAAAGAAAAATTCACCATTGCAATTTCAGGTACACACGGCAAAACGACGACGGCCGCGATGGTTGCGAAGATTCTTATGGATGCCGGGCTGGACCCGACGGTGATTATCGGCTCGTTCTTACAAGGTTCGACCTTGGATCGGGAAAAGGGTCGAACATTTAGTACCAATTTTATTGCCGGAAAGAGCAAATACCTCGTTGTTGAGGGTTGCGAGTATCGCCGCTCGTTTTTGAATCTCTCGCCTCAGATTCTGGTGATTCTCAATATTGATGCCGACCATTTGGACTACTACAAAGACCTCGCCGACATCAAAAGCGCATTTGCGGAGCTTGCCGCAAAAGTGCCGAAAACCGGAGTGGTTATTACCGAGATAGAGTATGGTGCGGTTGCTTTGCCCGCTGATTTCAAACCGCGGATTCCGGGGAAGCATAATTTACAGAACGCGCGCGCCGCCGTTGCGGTGGCGCGCTCTCTTGGTATCGCCGACGCAGCGGCGCTCCGTTCACTTGCCGACTTTCGCGGCACCTGGCGGCGGTTTGAGTATAGAGGAAAGGCGCAAAATGGCGCATTCGTGTACGATGATTACGGCCATCACCCAACCGAGATAGAGGCGACGCTTCAAGGCGCGCGCGAAGCATTTCCCACACAAAAAATAGTCGTCGTATTTCAGCCGCACCTTTACTCCCGAACGAAAGACCACCTCGATGCGTTTGGGCAATGCTTCGCGCTCGCCGCCGCCGTCGTTTTACTCCCCATTTACCCCGCGCGCGAACAGGACCCGGGCGACATAAACTCCAAGATGGTTGTTGCAGAAATACAAAAGAACGACACCGAAGCGCATTTTGTAGAAACCTTTGCCGAAGCCGCCGCGCTCGCCGAGAAGCTTTCTGGCGCAGGCGACCTCATTCTCACCCTCGGCGCGGGTGATACGAACAAGGTTGCGGATATATTAGCTACAAAATAAATATGGCTATTTTATACATCATTGGGACACCAATTGGGAACTTGGAAGATATTACGCTTCGGGCGCTGCGCGTGCTCCGCGAGGCGGAGATAATTCTCTGTGAAGATACACGCGTGACGAAACGACTGCTTGAGAGACACGCAATCATTAACAAACAGTTGACAACTTACAACGAACAACAAAGCGGAATTACCGCTGGGAAGATAATCGGTTGGCTTGAAGAAGGGAAAAATATTGCGCTCGTTTCGGACGCGGGAACTCCGGGCATTTCTGACCCGGGTTCACTCTTGGTGCAAAAAGTACGCGAGGCGTTACCGGAGGTAAAAATAGAGTCGGTGCCCGGACCTTCGGCGCTCACCGCGGCGCTTTCGGTCGCGGGAGTGCCCGTGCACGATTTTCTTTTTTTTGGATTTTTGCCGCACAAGAAGGGGCGCGAGACGCTTTTCAAAGAAATTGCCGTATCCAAACGCGCCGCCGTCTTTTACGAATCGCCGCATCGCATCCTGAAAACGCTTGAATCTCTCCACAAATTCGCGCCGGAAAAGCACATTACGATTTGCCGTGAATTGACGAAAGTATACGAGGAAGTGGTTCGGGGGGCGGCATCGGAACTTCTTGAGTATTTCACACAACATCCGGACAGGGTTCGCGGCGAGTTTGTGGTGATTGTTTGTGGTGTGTAAAAACCCCTCCGGGTAAGGGAGGGGTTTGGCGCTTGGCTAGGAGAGTTTGGCAACGATACTTTCCAAAGATTGATGCACCACAACCACGGTATCTTTGTTTTCTTGTATTACCAAGTTACCGTCCACCCACGCGAAGTTTTTGGTAAACGGCATATCATGATTTTCTTCACGGAACCATTTTCCGTTCTGTTGCGCTTCTACATACTGTGCAAAAGAAATCACGATTTTATCTTCTCGTATAGTAATGTCTCCGGTAATACCGCCGCACGCGCGTTCTCCGAGAATACGGACCTCTGTCAAACCGCCTAAGAGCGTTTTTTTCTCGCGTTCGGTAATTTCTTCTTTTTTCATCTGCAATCCTTTCTCAAAAATCTGTGGTTCAGTATACCACACGGCGGGCGGGTATGCACTGTGCTACACTTCTTCTACAATGAAAAAACGCACTGGGCGTTTCCGGAAGATAGGTATCGGCGTCGCGGCGCTTGGCATCGTCGTGCTTGCCGTCGTCGCCGGCGCGTATATGCGAGGGCAAGAGAGCATTGCGTACCATGCAGGTGCAAGTGCGGTGGTCGTCTCGCCGCCGCCATGGCGAGCAACGCATCTCTCGACACCCGAGCCCGTCAAGGCGATTTATATGACCAGTTTCATTGCGGGGCACAAAGAGCGGCGCGCGGCGCTTGCGGAACTCATAGAAAAAACCGAGCTCAATGCCGTGGTGATTGATGTAAAGGACTACAGCGGCGCGATTTCGTTTCTCGTATCCGACCCGCTCCTTGTGTCAGTAGGCGCTTCAGAAAAACGCATTCCCGACATCCGCGAGTTTATTGAAACACTCCACCAGAAAGGCATCTATGTCATCGGGCGCATTTCTGTGTTTCAAGACCCACAGTTTGCGGTGGCGCGGCCCGACCTGGCGGTTGTCCGCGCCTCCGACGGTGCGCTGTGGCGCGACCGCAAGGGGCTTGCGTGGTTGGACGCGGCCGCGCGCGAGGCGTGGGAATATACCGTTGCGCTCGCGAAGGAATCCTACGCCGTTGGTTTTGACGAACTTAATTTTGACTATGTCCGTTTTCCATCCGACGGCGATATGAATGACATTGCGTACCCATGGAGTGGAACGCGCGTAAAAACGGAAGTGCTGGATTCTTTTTTTTCCTATCTCGCGGCGGAGCTCAAGCCGACTGGCGCCGTCCTCTCTGCAGACCTTTTCGGCATGACAACCACGAACCGAGATGACTTGAATATCGGGCAAGTGCTGGAAGTCGGGCTTGCCCATTTTGATTTCGTGGCGCCGATGGTGTATCCATCGCACTACCCGCCGAATTTTCTCGGGATACCAAATCCCGCCGCCGAGCCGTATCGTGTTATCCGCTATTCTCTTGACAAAGCATTTGCGCGCGCCTCTACGACGCCGGAGAAAATCCGCCCGTGGCTTCAGGACTTTGATTTGGGCGCTATATATACGGCAGATATGGTGCGAGCGCAAATGCAAGCCGTGTATGACGCGGGGTTTACAAGTTGGATGCTGTGGGATCCATCAAACCGTTATACACAGGATGCGTTGTTGACAGAGTAAATGATAAGAGTACACTCTGTCTCCAGAGGATTAAAGGCGTGGGTGCGTCTTTTGTTGTTCCTCGTAGGTAATAAAAAAAGATACCAAACAACCTATGTCAGCAGCACGATGGTTTGTAAACGGTCCATCTGGAAAGGTGGAGGTCTCGGAAGCGGAAATGAAAGAAATCCAGCGGCGTCATATGTCGCTTGATGAAATTCTTACGGCGCGGAAGCAAAAACCCACTCCGCCGCCGCCTCGGTTTACTCCACCTGCGCACCGCGCACCCGCTCAAATGCAGGTGTCCATGCGGTAAAGCACCATCGTCAGTACGCAACCCCGAACTTAGTTCGGGGCTTTTGTATTGTGTTATACTTCCTCTATGGCTTCCGGCGGCGAGAAGGTTACCTACTTTGCTCAAACCGACGCGCGCGGCAGGCGCGTGCCCTTCGGCATTAAAGAAAAAGACCGCTCGCGCCACATGTATGTTATCGGCAAGACCGGCATGGGCAAATCCACGCTCCTTGAAAACATGGCGATACAAGACATTCAGTCGGGGAATGGCTTGGCGTTCATAGACCCGCACGGCAAATCCGCCGAATTGCTTTTGGATTATATCCCCAAAAGCCGCGTGAAGGATGTGCTCTACTTCGCGCCCTTTGACATGGATTTTCCAATTGCCTTCAACATTATGGAAGATGTTGGGCCCGACCGTCGCCACCTCGTGGCGAATGGCCTTATGTCTACCTTTGAGAAAATCTGGGTAGATGCGTGGAGCGCGCGCATGGCGTACATTTTGAACAATACGCTTCTGGCGCTTTTGGAAACGCCTGGCACAACGCTTCTCGGCATCAACCGCATGCTCGCGGACAAGGAGTACCGCAGGCAGATTGTCGGTAATATCAAAGACCCGTCGGTGCGTTCGTTTTGGGTAGATGAGTTTGCAAAATATACCGAACGTTACGCGGCAGAAGCGACGCCCGCCATCCAAAACAAAGTGGGGCAATTTACCTCCAACCCGCTTATTCGAAATATTATCGGACAGGAAAAGTCCAGTTTTGACCTGCGCACAATGATGGACGAGCGCAAAATCATTATCGTCAATCTTTCTAAGGGTCTCGTGGGCGAAGGGAACGCAAAACTTCTCGGGAGCATGCTCGTTACTAAAATGTACCTCGCCGCAATGTCTCGCGCCGATGTGCCGGAGGCGCAAGCCGCGAAACTCCCTCCTTGTTACCTCTTTGTAGACGAGTTTCAATCGTTTGCAAACAAAAGCTTTGCCGATATTCTCTCGGAAGCGCGCAAGTACAAGCTCGCGCTTACGATTGCGCACCAGTACATTGAGCAGATGGAGGAAGAGGTGACGGCGGCGGTGTTTGGCAACATCGGCACAATGGTAACCTTTAGGGTCGGCGCGCGCGATGCCGAGTTTATTGAAAAAGAATTTGCGCCGCAGTTTACGGCGGAGGACTTGGTAAACTTGGGGTTCGTGCAGATTTACTTGAAACTTATGATAGACGGCATTTCCTCGCCGCCCTTTTCGGCGACGACCTTGCCGCCGATTGAGCGCCCGAAAGAAAATTTCAAAGCGGAAGTGATCGCCGCGTCGCGTAAACAATTTGCCGCGCCGCGCGCGGCGGTGGAGGAGAAGATACAAGCGTGGCATGCGCCGACCCCAGCTCCATTTAAAAATCCTCCCGTAGAGAGTGGATTTTCCACATCGCAAACGCCGCGCGGACAAGGGTACTGGCAGGAGCGCAAGAGAGAACCACGCGTGCACCCTCCCGCGCCACTTATGCCTATTCCCGTTCGCCCTACCCCCCCGCCCGCACCTTTCTCGCGCGAGCCCAAGGCCGTTCCGCTCTCTACACTTCAGTCACAACTGCATACTGCAAGGCCATCTTCATCGCCCAACACCGCGCTTCGCGACGCGCTGAAAGGTGTACTCGCCGCTGAATCTAAAAAAAATCCTCCCCCAACCACCGATAAACCTCCCGCTCCCGAAGAAGTAGAGCGCGTCTTGCGTGAAGGGTTGCCGCCGGAGCCAAAGACATGAGGAAGATTTTTCTTGGGGTTTTATTTCTCCCGCTGTGTGTTGTGGCGCAAGCCGCGCCTGGAGGCGTTGTATTTACAAGCAAGCCGCAAACAATCGGTGCAGGGGCTATGTCGGATACGCTCACCATTCAGACGCAAGACTCAGACGGCAACGCATTCAAACTGCCTCAAACGGGATGCCTCGCGCTCTCGTCTTCTTCTCTGGCGGGTGAGTTTTCTTCTAGTGCGTCAAATTGGGAACCGGTGTCCGTCCTCACCATGAACAAAAACTCCGCAAATCGCAATTTTTATTACAAAAACTCCCTCGCAGGGACACAGACACTAACCGCAAAAGCTGTTTTGAAGCCGGAGGGAGCATCGCGCTCGTGCGCGATCTGGCCTACCGCTGAATGGCCGACCGGTTGGACGGCAACGCAAGCGATTGTAGTTGGTGGAGAAGGCGCGCCAACTTCTCCGACAGCAGATTCAACTGGAGACACTTCTGTTGTCGCTACGCCTCCGTCGATTCTTTCTGAAAAAACCGCGCTACCCATACCGACGCTTTCCGTTGTCGCAACGGCTCCTGCGCGCGTGACGACTGGCGCAGATGTGGTGCTTTCGGCAACGGTTTTCGGCGCTCAAAAAGAGCCGATACAAAACGCGCGTGTTCTCTGGAACTTCGGCAACGGTGCATCGCGTGAAGGCGCAAGCGTGCACTATGCGTACAATATTCCGGGAACATACCTCGTTGTCGTGAGTGCCGCCTCCGGTGGGCTTTCTGGGATGGCGCGCTTCAAGGTTACCGCGAGCGCGCCCGCTGTGCGCGTGTCGGACATAGAAGCTGGTCCGGCGGGGTTTATAGAAATAGAAAATACCGGTGCTATGGAACTGGATCTCTCCGGTTGGATTCTCGGGAGCGGTTCCTTGCAATTCGGACTGCCTCCGCACACGACACTTTTGCCTAAAACAAAAGTTGCGTTCCCAGCGTCTGCGACTGGGGTGTTTATCGTCGTCGGCGACGCGCGTTTATTGTTTCCAAACGGAACAGAAGCGGCAAGGTATGAAGAAAACATATCACTTCCAAAAAAGGAATCCGAAAATCCACCCCCTGTGCCCACTCCTTTTCTAAAGGATGGGGTTAGGGGAGGATTTTCTGCCACCACCACTCCCGCCTCTCTCGCCCTCTCGCTCGTGGACGATACGCCGACACCTTTGTGGCTGTGGCTTGGAGGTGTTCTTGGTATCGGTGTCGTTGGTGTCGGCGCGCTTGCGGCGTTCCGTTTCAGAACCGCCGCCAAGGGAGAGCGGAGCGAGGCGGAGCGGTTTGCGGCGAGCGTTCACATTGATACCGCATGAAAAAAAACATTCTTATTTTTTCTTACGCATACGAACCCCTTATCGGTGGGGCGGAGATTGCCGTGAAGGAGCTCACGGCACGCATGAGCGATGCATTTTCTTTTACTCTCATCACGCGCCGCTTTGCGCGCGCGCATGCGGCGCGCGAGCACATCGGCGGCGTGTCGGTCTACCGCGTTGGCGGCGGGAAGTTTTCCTTTCCACTGCTCAGCGCGCTCAAAGCGGCGGCGCTTCACCGGAAAACCCACTACGACGCGGTATGGGCGATTATGGCGAACCGTGCGGGCGCGGCGGCGCTTCTCTTTAAACTCTTCCACCCGCACGCGCCGCTCGTGCTGACTCTCCAAGAGGGCGATCCGATTCCGGACATCATGCGCTCGGTAGGTATTCTGCGGCCGTTTTTCAAAATGCTTTTCCGCTGCGCGCTCGTTGTTACGGCAATTTCTGCCTACCTCGCAGATTGGGCAAAAAAGATGGGTGCGCGAAGAGTTGTGGTCGTGCCGAATGGAGTGGATGCGGGTAGATTCAAGAAGCAAGAAACAGGAATCAAGAAAGAAGAGAAAAAAGTCATTACTGTGTCGCGGTTGGTCCCGAAAAATGGGGTGGGGGATTTGATAGATGCAATGCGGTATCTGCCGGCGGAGTATACACTGAAAATAGTTGGAGTGGGGCCGTTAGAAATGCCTCTAAAGTTAAAAGTTAAAAGTTTGAAGTTAGAGGAAAGAATTACTTTTGTGGGAGAAATTGCACATGCGGAACTGCCCATGTATTTACACAACGCCGATATTTTCTGCCGCCCGTCGCTTTCCGAAGGATTCGGCATTTCATTTGTGGAGGCAATGGCGGCGAGCTTGCCGGTTATCGCCACTCCTGTCGGCGGTATCGTAGATTTTCTGCATGATAAAGAGACGGGGCTTTTCTGCAAGGTCGGCGACCCAAAAAGCATTGCCGATGCAGTGCTTTTGCTCGACGCGCAACCTGCGCTCCGCGAAGCAATCATCGCGAGCGCCCTCCGCATGGTACAAGAGCACTATGATTGGAACATAATTGCGCGTAAAATGCGGGAGGTGTTTGCAGTCATCTAGTGCTTTTTTGTAATGTCCTGTAGCTCCTGCTGTAGCTTCGCGAGTTCGCGTTCATGATTCGCGTGTTCGGCGCGGATTTTGTTGCGTTCCTCTTCTAGTTTGTGTACATCAGCTTGGTGCACTGCGAGGTCACGCTCCACTTTCTCTAGCTCTCCCTTTTCCTTTTCTACTTCGCGCTTTAGCGCGTCTATGGCCCCGGCAATGTTTGAAGTGGTCATAATGTTATCATTATACCATGCGCATTGTTATTGCAACCGGCATATACCCGCCCGATATCGGAGGGCCTGCGCAATACGCGCGGGAGACAGAGCGAGCATGGGGGAGGGCGGGGCACGAGGTAAGCGTGTGCCGTTTTAACATTTTGCGGTTTCTGCCCTCGGGCGTACGGCACCTCGTTTTTTTCTTGTGGGTGCTTTGGCGCTCCGTCGGCGCCGATTTTATTTTCATCCCCGACACCTTTAGCGCCGCGGTGCCGGCGATCGCGGTTGGGAAGCTCTTGCGTAAGAAAACTATCATTCGCACCGGCGGCGACTTCTTGTGGGAGCAGTATGTAGAGCGAACAGGCGATCTTGTTTTACTCCGGCATTTTTACCAAACCCGCGTCTCACAGTTAAATACGAAAGAGCGAGTAATTTTGTGGTTGGTGCGGTGGACTTTGCGGCATGCCTCGGCAGTTATTTTCAGTACTGCATGGCAGAGAGACATTTTTACTGCTCCGTATCGCCTTGATGCAAAAAAGTGTTTTATTGTTGAAAATTTTTACTGTGCGCACACACAGAGTCGTTCTAATGTTCTTGAGAACATCAGCATACAGAAGGTGTTTATCGGCGGGGTGCGGCCGCTCAAATGGAAGAACATG
>CAYTVT010000023.1:0-1192 GCA_964441855.1 uncultured Candidatus Saccharibacteria bacterium
GGTGCGAGCGGCACCTGCGAGAGCGTCTACCACTTCCCCCACCGAATGCCCGACACCCGATGCAATGTTGCACACCGAAAAAGCATCGGGCAGTTCACCGCTGGCCGCGCGTTCAAAAGCGCCCGCTACATCATCAATATACACATAATCGCGCACTGATTTTGGGCTTTTCAACTCTATCGGCGCGCCGCTTTTGATGCTTGCAAGGAGCGATGGAATAAGAAACTCACTTTTCTGCCCGGGCCCATAGACATTGAAAAGCCGCAATGCGATGCACGGCACCTTATGTGTTGCCGCATAAAACGCAGAAAGCTGTTCCGCAAGGTATTTGCTCACGCCATACATATTCGCGGGCTTCGGGACGACATCTTCCCGTATCCCATCGTTAGACACGCCGTATACCGCCGCCGCGGAGGCAAAAATAAACCGCGCCTTTTTCACACGCGCGCACTCAAGAGCATTGAGTGTGCCGTCTACATTTACATTGATGGTTTCCGCGGGGTGCGTCGCGCACCACGGTATGTGCGTCTTGGCGGCAAGGTGAACAACGGCATCAATGGGCTCTGAAACGGCGAAGGGCTTCGTGATGTCGCCTTCGTACGAAACGACCGTGTGTCCTCTTTCGGCAAGGTAAGAAACAAGATGCTTACCAATAAACCCTTTACTTCCGGTAATAAGAATACGCTGCGACCCCATAATACGGCGAAGCGTAACATAAAAAAAAGGCCCCGACTATGTATCGGGGCCGTGTGTGACCGAAGTCCTTAGGACTGAAATTCCTTTGGCGATAAATGTCGCGGCAAATCCGCCCACAAACCGCTAAATCCTACTTTCTTTGCAATTACTGCTACAATCGGCTCGAGGATTTCGTTGTGCTTCTCGCGATACGATTTCTTGTATTGCCTCTGAAAATAGCGCTCGCTATCCTCATAGATACCGCCCGGTTGCATGCTCGACTGCAACTCGTCCAGACGCCAGTTGTAAGGCATAATCATACTTCTGGAAACGCACATATCAGCGTAAAACACGATCTGCTCGCCGAGCGTAAGTGGCCGCGACTCGGTAATCGCGATACCACCGTGCCCGGCCGCGTTCGCAAGTGTCACAACTTGCTTTGAAAACCACCGCAGCAGTTTCTCGTTGGAACGAATGCATCCGGCATGAATTTTACCGCAATCGTAGCCCCGTTTAA
>CAYTVT010000023.1:1202-8523 GCA_964441855.1 uncultured Candidatus Saccharibacteria bacterium
GGCAACTTCCTGCCGCTTATTCCAATCATGGATAAGCAGTGCTTCTATGATGTCTTGTGGCCATTGATAGCACATGTGAGTGGCAATCTTGTACCCAAGCACCGCCGCAACCGACATGTGTGTCGCCACATTTACCCACCACCTGGTTACATGTTGTTGTGTAAACTGCGGGTCGTGGTTTTTACTCCCCCAATCGGGCGAGAAAATTCCCCCGACTTCCCATGCGGCAAAGACGCCATCTATGCAAAAATCCGGCAGAAGATCAAAGGCGCCACGAATTCGTTGACATTCACCCACGAATGTCCCAAAGTGTTCTATAATCATACCATCTCCTTTCTTTTAAGGTTCAGTTTCCGAATACACTGTAGCGTATGACGCATAAAAAAACAATACCAACCCAAGTAGTTATTCTATCCGGAGGCAAAGGCGAACGGCTCATGCCTTTGACGGCGCGCATGAACAAAGGCATGGTACGGGTCGCGGGCAAACCGTTTTTGGAGCATCTTATTCTTCTCTTCAAGAAAAACGGCATACGGCGCTTTTTGATTTTGACGGGCCACGCCCCAGAGAGTATTACTGACTATTTTGGCAACGGAAAAAAGTGGGGCGTGGAGATTGCGTACCATCATGCTCAGACAGAAATGAATCACGGCAAGCGGCTCGCCGACGCGCTACCGTTTGTAGACGATTTTTTCCTCCTCCACAGAAACGACATTTACTGGCCGTTTGACATAAAAAAACACCTCGCGCGCTTCAATGAAGCGGGGCTCCCCGCGCTCATGACGGTGTATCGCAACCGCGCGAAAGACGGCATCTACGGACCCGACAACAATGTACGCGTAAACAAAAAAGGCGTGATTGAGCGCTACGATAATACGCTTTCCCCCTCCCCTTTCTACCATGGGCAAGACCTTGGCTTCTTCTTGCTCGCCAAAGAAGTAATAAAAAAATACATGCCCACAAACCCTCCGGACGATTACTGCCTGCATCACGGCTTTTTCAGCACGCTTGCGGGGCAAGGATTACTTGCCGCGTTTCTTACCGATACTCCCGCAACAACGACAACCGATGCGTCATGGCTCCAAAAAGCCGAAGCATATTTCAAAGCCCTACCGCAAAGCGGCCAAGAGGTCCAAGCGAAGACGCGTCGTACAAAGAAGGTTTGAGGTAGGTAATCGGCTGGGTCGCCGCCAATGATGTGAACGCCGCCACAAAGTGGTAGCGGTCTTTTTCCGTACAGAAACCCCCGCGGTGGAAGCCGCTCGTGTCGGCAAAGATAAGCGTCCCCGCGGGAGCAGTGCAGACAGCGATGTCTTCAGGCGGAATGATTTTTTCTAACGCGCCGTCGGGCGGGTACGAGCCGAAGGGTGGGACTTGCGGGTAGAGGTGCCGCCACTTTCCCACGCCATGCGACTTTTTGATATATGAAAATGGACCGGTGCCCGCATTCACATCGTTCAAATACAGAAAGACCTTGACGATTTTTTTGTCTTCAGGGTCGCGATGCCAGCGTTGAGAGAACTTTGCCTTCTCGCCGCCGGAAGACACGAGTGTTTGCAAAAGCGAGAAACTCGCAAATTGCGGCGCGAAACCGAAATACCCCGCGGCAATGGCGACGAGCGCCTCGTCTAACGCAAAACGAATGAGCGGATGGCGGAGCGGGAGCGACTCTTTTTTTCCGAGCGGGCTCCCAAGCGCATACGCAAAGAAGTCCTTTTTATTGCCGTCTGCACGCGCAAACCCTTCCCGCTGTGCCGCTACCTTCTGTACAAAATCGGTAGCGTCAAAAAACGCGCGCGCGGCGACGAGAAGCTCCCCGAAAAGAACTCCGCCGAAAAGCTCCGCGAGCGGCGCCTCTGCGATACCCTCGCGCTTCACTTCACGAACGATGCGCTCGGCGGGAGCGGAAAGCGGCACGCAACGCGCGTGCCAAAACCGCGCCGCGCGCGCGTTGCGCCACCTCCATATCGGAGCAGAAGTAAGTAGACGATGATAGGAAAAAAAGAAGGGGTTTTTCATATGTCAGAGGAATTTTTTAGTGATGCGATAGAGCATCTTTGGAATTATTTTATCATGCAGATTGATAAGCAACGGCAGCGGGTATTTGAACATCTCCGCATAGTGCGGCAACCAGGTCTGTACATCCTGCTTCAAACTATCTATGGCGAATAACGGGAGCGGCTCCAGCATGTCTATGAGCGTGCGAAGCGTTGCCTGTTTGACGATATGCTTCGGCAGTTCATGGAGCCACATATACGCATGGTGGTGGAGAATGAACGCCCGCTTCCAGATAATCGCTGCAGTAAACGCGTGCCGTAGCGTTTTGTCCACCGGCTGATTATAGAACTTTTTGTGATTATGGTAATGTTCTTCAAAATTATACGCATAATCAAGTTCGTGGACAGGAATATGCCGAGATAAACAAAGGTATTGCAAGAGGCCTTGGTCGGCGCCTAAGCTCTTTTTGAGAGCCACATTCCATGTATCCTCAGGAACATGTATAAAAAATTGCTCCAGGACGGGCTGCAGGTCGTATGGATACACGAATACGCCAGAATTAAATGCGCAATAATTTTCTTCTGTAAGAGACCACTGGTCGGGGTAACCGCAACGCGCCAATGATTGGTGCACCTTCCAAAACTGCCGTTTGGTGTAGTAGTGATGCGTGCGCGCATGCACTTTGAGGGAACCGGGGGCAACATCCCAGAGCGCCTCATCAAGTTTTTGCACAAATACGGTATCTGCGTCTACGAACAATGTCTTCTGGTACAGGCGGTGGATATACGCCTCTTTTTTAACGGCAAACGGTTGCGTCCACGAGCGACACTTCGGCGCGAGTACCGCAACACCCATGCGCTCCAAGTAGTGGAGAACGGGCTCGGGAAGTTGTATGGCGACGATACTTACGGGAATGTCGGGATTCGTTTTCCGCGCCGTCCACACGGAAAGAAGCAATTCAGGAACGACATTGCGGTCGGCAACATATAAGATACCGCGAGCGGGAAGTTGCATACTGGTTTAAAGCGGCTGGTGGGAAAAGTATACTACACCGACTGCGGGCAATACAGTCGGACTAACGGCACAGAGCGGCGCGAAGCGCCGCGACAATGCGCGCGAGGGATTTCCCGTCGGTAAAAGCCGCTTGTTCTTTGACTATCTGCTCCCGCTCTGCGGCGCGAAGCGTCCGATCGGCGAGCGAAGCGCCGAGAGCGCGCGCAAATGCTTCCTCGCTTTCCACAAATGGCACGCCGCCTGTCCGCTCCAAGGAAGCAATGTGCTCCCACTGCCTCACGCGGCGCACGCTGTTCCACCGGTTGCGGCGCAACCCTCCGTCAAAAGAGATACCGATAAGCGGCGCGCCGAAAATTGCCGCCTCTACAAAAAAGGTAGAGCAAGTGGTGATAACGACATCAGCGTGCGCCAGAGAGTTCGCCATAAATTGGAGCGCCTGCCCGTCGAGCTCCCACTTGTCTTTGCCTTCGCCGACGGCGGTTCCTGACTCTGCAATGAGGAACCAGAGCGTGTCGCGCACCCACGCCGCTTTTTTGTGAGAGAAATTGCGCTTCGGGTACGGCCGCACGAGCACCTGTGCCTCTGCTCCCCATGCGTGCGTCTGCATAATCCGCTGCAATACGGAGAGCATTGCATCGTCTACCGCCTCGCCCACCTTGCCGGAAAAAGCGTAGAGAATGAGTTTCCGCGACGGGTCTGCATGGATGCTTTTGAAAAACGCCCCGCGAGAGATGACCCCTTCTCGCCTGAAGTGGCGGTCGTAGTGGGGCGCGCCGACTATGGTGATGCGCCGTTTTGGATAATCGGCGAGCGTAACCGCCTGCCATTTGAGCAATTCATTCTGCACCAACAAACGGTCTGGGAAAACGCGAATAAATGTCTTGGAACACAAATTGTCCCAACTCGCCGTCATGCCGACGGTCGGGATGCCAAGACGGCGCGCCTCTTTGAGGAACTGCCACTCCGCGCCATGAAGGAGCGATGGGCAAAAGACGAGCGACGGTTGGTGCGCGGCGAGAAGGGCTTGGAGGTGTGGCGCACGCACTGCCGCATAGGCGGCACGGACCACCGTGCGGAACAGGGGCGCGCCGCCAAGGCACCAGGCGCACAAGCGCACGACGAAGATTGGAAAGCGGCGCAGAGGCGCGCCGCGCGCGCCAGCGCGCGTCAGGAAAAACAGGTGGTGCAAAAGCATAAAACGGCTATGAATGCTCCATTTGTCGCACGCGTCAAAAAAGCGTTCGCATCGCGATGTAGTACTCGGAAGCGCTTCAAATAAAACGCCATCGCCACCAAACTCGGCGGCGTATGCGCCAAGTTTTTCTTTCGGTACGTACAGTACCAGCGAAAGCCCCGCGCGGCGCGCCTCGCCAACGATACCGGCGCGCAAAAAGTTGCGCGCAAACGCTCCAGAGGTCACTGGGATAAGTACTTTTTTCATGGCGTGATTTTTCCAGACGCGGCGAGTACGCGCCGAACTGCCGCGAGAACTTGCTCTACGGAAATTGCCTCCGCTTGCTTCCGAGCCGCGCGCAGAGAAAAAAACTTATTCGTAAACACCCCCGTCACGGGCGCCGTACGGCTCTCGTCAAACACCACGGCATGGAGATTGCCGCGCGGCGGTTGGTCGCGCTCGTCTACTGGCCCCACAATGTCAACTGTCGGCACCCCAAACGCTTCGGCAAGGTACACAGGCCCTGTATCTGCGCTCACAAACAAGTGGAGTCCTGCAATAAACGCCTTCAGTTCGTCAACGCTCCACCGCCCTGTTGTATCCGTGTACGGCACACCCTGCGGTATCGCCCGCTTCATCGCGGCAACATCGCGCGTATCGTGTGCGCTTCCGACGATAAAGAGCTGCGCGCGGTATTCGCCCCAAAGCTTCTCCGCAAGCATTCCAAAGCGCTCGGCAGGCCAGCATTTGAATGTCGCCCCTGCTCCGGGTGCGATGCCGACACGAAGCGCCCCCATCCCATTTTTCTGCTCGGCAAAAAAGCGCGCCACCTGTTCCACCGCGCCGCGCGAGTACGCCAATTTTTTGGTGGTGTCGCTATCTGTTACGCCGAGCGGTTCAAGAAGGCGTAGGTACTCGCGCGGCGCGTACTTCCCGAGCGCGTGTGGCACTACCTCGCACAAACGGAGCAGAAGCCGATACGAGAGCGTTTGGAAGGGTGTCTTGCCACTCATACGCGGAGCGATAACCCGCGGAACTCCCGCAAGCAAAAGTGTTGCCAGTGAGTCGGGGCTTGGCGCCACGAGTATGCCGATGTCAAAATTCCTGCGACGCAACAGAGTGCGTGCCTCTTTCGTATTCCGCCACACGATATATTCGTCTACATCGCTGTTGCCCGCAAGAAGCTCCAGATTGAGCGCGGTGCCGACTACCGTAAGGCGGCACGACGGAAATGCGCGCTTCAGCGCCGCAAACACAGGCGTCGTGCACACCATGTCGCCCAGCGCGGCGCGTTGCACTACTACCGCGCGACGCGGCGGAAGCACCTTCCGCCGCGCCGCCGCAAAGTGCGGCGCGGCGCGCGCAAAACAGCGCAAAGTCAATAAAAGATTATGTAATCGCGGTGACATATCAGTATCAAACAGTTGCAAAAGGCAAATGTTGAATTAATGCAAATTGCTGTTGAACGCTATAGTGGCGGAGCCGCTCCGCATGTGCGTAATATGCCTCGGCAACGGATAAGGGTTTCAGTGTAATTTTATCAACGAGGTCCTTGCGGACAAAAAAAGCATTAACGCCGGACGAATCACAACATACTAATTGGTATCCCTTTTTATCTCCAAGATGGGCCAACGCGCGAAGCGAAGCGCCGTGATAATGACGGCTCCAGTGCGACTGTTGAAAAATAAATGC
The DNA here is from genome assembly GCA_964441855.1 of uncultured Candidatus Saccharibacteria bacterium. Taxonomy (GTDB): domain Bacteria; phylum Patescibacteriota; class Minisyncoccia; order Phycocordibacterales; family UBA10002; genus UBA10002. The sequence continues at coordinate 7,081 of CAYTVT010000023.1, forward strand.
GGGATCGTAGGGAATACTCATAGATTTTTCAGCGCCGAATGACGCATTGTATTCAATAACCACCACTCGCGGATCAACCGCGGTGATTGCGTCCCAGACCCAATAATCGTTACCATCTATGTCAATGGATAATAAATCAATCTCACCCTTTTGTCCGTTTGCTGATAAAACGGTATTGACATTTTCAGCGGTGATAAATTCTCTCACCATAGTAATGGTGTTGGAGGAAATGGCAGGATGATGATGATAGTAATTTTTAGCTTGTTGCACATACTCTTTATTCCCATCAATCCAAAGACCGTGCCAGCCGAAATGCTGCAACAGATTTGCGGTGTTGCATTCTCGCCCTGTTTCTATGCCAATTTCAACAAAAGACTGGCGCGTCACTCCTATTTTTGAAAAAAGATAGAGCAGAATTCCATCTTCTCCGTGTTGCGAATATACCTTAAATTCGCGCAATCGTAAAAATGTTTTCGTATCTGAAACTGTCCCAATCTCTGAATAGTGTGCGCGCAAAAGATACGGCGCCATCGACAAGACGCTCTCGGTCTTGATTTCTAATTTATGTATGCGCTTTTCTAATCTCTGTATCCAGTTATCTCGCGCCTCTATGCCACAAAATATTTTCCGAAACAAACGAGACCTACTCATGATAGATTTGATTTTTCTCATAGAGGGCAATTCTGTTGGATTTATTTTATGCATATAAAAAAACTAAAAATATTATTTAATCGCAGCCACATAATAGCCGCTCGTTAAAATATGCGCCGTCTCGCCCGCGCGCCCCACTTCGCCGTACTCTTTGGTAATCAGAAACGAAAGCCACCGGAAGATCTTGCCGAGCACAAGCCAGCAAACGGAGAGCCACTTCGTCCACAAGGTCTCCGTCTGGAAGCCCATGCGCTCGCAAAGGACGCCGAGCGCCTCCATCGTCGTCCCCTCCTCCCGTACCTCCACCCGCTTCCACTCGCGGAAGAGATGCGCAAGCCCATAGCGCGTGAAGCGGAAGTAGTCGTCCGGCACATTGTGGAGCGGAAAAATAAAGCGCGTGGTTAGAACGAGTATGCCGCCCGACGCGAGTACGCGACGCATTTCGTCAACCGCTTTTTGCGGCGTGTGCAGATGCTCGAGCACTTCGGTGCAAAGCACGCGCGCAAACTCCCCGTCGCGGAAACGCGACAAGTCGTGCGCGTCGCCGACTGCATCTACCCCTTCGCCTGCTTCTGCGTCTATGCACACGCGGTTCGGAAAGTACTTTTTGTACGGCCCGCTCCCGCCGCCTACATCCAGCGTGCGCTCGCTGGTCGCATGGGCCTGCAAAAAGTGGTCAATCCGCCGGCGCACGAGCTTGTCGGTAAGCCCGAGACGGTCGGCAATCGTTAACAAAACCTTTTTCATAGGGTTATATACTATACAACACATGAAAGTGCTCTATCTATACGC
>CAYTVT010000024.1:0-8326 GCA_964441855.1 uncultured Candidatus Saccharibacteria bacterium
TCCTCTTCTTTTATCTTCTCGCCGTGCAGGTGCGCCGCGAGCATGCGGTGCACCAGAAGGTCGGCATAGCGGCGGATGGGGGAGGTGAAGTGGGTGTAAAACGGCATCGCGAGCCCGAAGTGCCCAATATTTTTCGTAGAGTAAATTGCCTTCGCCATAGAACGGAGCGCGGTTGTTTTAATAAGCGCTTCTTCCGCTTTGCCCTCTATCTTTTTAAATAATTGTTGTAGGTCTTTGCCCGAGACGCTTTTACCCGTCAGGGGGAGGTGGTGTCCGAGCGCTCGCGCAAAAAGCGCGAGCGCGGTAATTTTGTCGCTGTCGGGCAAGTCATGAATGCGGTAAAGGACGGGCACAGCGCTCTTGCGCTTCTCGCGTTCGTGGCAGAGGAACTCGGCGACCTCGCGGTTCGCGAGGAGCATCCATTCTTCCACGAGCTTGTGTGTTTCCAAATGCGGCTTTTTGTACGCGCGCACGGGCCAGCCGTCTTTGTCTAGCTCAAACTTCACTTCGTCTTGTGCAAAATCAATCGCCCCCGCCGCGCGATTTTTCTCTTGCATGATTTTGGCGAGCGTGTTCAGGGTGAGCAATTCCTTGGAGAGGGTCCCGGTTTTTTTGTCTATGACTTCCTGTGCCGTCTCGTACGAAAATCGCTTCACCGAACGGATGACGGTGCGGCCGAACCAGCGCGCGAGCACCTCCGCCATATCGCTTATTTCAAACACGGCAGAAAACGCAAACTTGTCGGTATCTGGGTTCAAGGAACAAAGGTCGTTTGAGAGCGCTTCGGGGAGCATTGGTATCGTGCGGTCCACGAGGTACACCGAGAAGCCGCGTTCGCGCGCTTCGGCATCAAGCGCGGTGCCCTCGCGGACAAAAAAAGAGACATCCGCGATATGCACGCCAATTTCGTAATTACCACTCGGTAATTTTTTGAAAGAGAGAGCGTCGTCAAAGTCCTTTGCGTCTACCGGGTCTATGGTGAAGGTCGTCGCGCCTCGGAAGTCGCGCCGCCGCGGCGTTTCTGCGGTAAAAATCTCCAGCTCTCGCCGCTTCATGTCTTCCGCCTCGCGCACGACCTGTGGCGGGTGTGCAGACGAAAATCCGCGCGCCAAGGCGAGTGCGCGCATTTCGGTGTTGTGCTCGCCCGCCGTGCCGATAATTTCCACGACACTCGCTTCGGGGCGCTTCTTTGGGTCCGTCCACGGGAGGAGTTCTATAAGCACTTTTTCGTTTTCTTTTGCATCTCCGCGTGCATCGGCCGCTACCCAAAAGTCCACATAGCAACGCCAATCGTCGGGCTTCACAAAGAAATTGCCCGCCGCGTCTTTTTTAAGGACTCCCACAAAACGCACGCGCGAGCGCTTCACCACCCGTACCACTTCTGCGAGGCGGCGCTCCCGCAGGGAACGCTTGCCGAGCAAGCGTATTTCCACTCCGTCTTTATGCAAAGCGCAGTTCAGGGACTCCGGCGGTATCTCTATGTCGTCGTCTTTTTCTGTTTCGTCCGCCACAAACCCCGTCCCGCGCGAATTGATGGAGATAACACCCGTAAGCATCTTCGCCACCGTCGATTTTTTATGCATGAATTGACACTATAGCACATCTTTTGACTTTTCTGCGCGTTTTGTTAGTATGGTCACATGTTGAAGATACGGCTACAGCGCGTTGGGCGAGTGCACCACCCGGTGTTTCGGGTGGTGTTGACCGATGCGCGGAACTCCACCAAGAGCGGGAGGGCGATTGAGACGCTCGGCACATGGAACAACACGACGCACGAGCGGCGCGTTGATGCCGAGCGCGTGAAGTATTGGCTCTCAAAGGGAGCCCAGCCCTCGGTAACGCTCCACAATTTTTTGATTTCGCAAAAAATAATTGAGGGAAAAAAGAAAAACGCGCTCCCCAAGCGCCGCCCGATTGTGAAGGAGCAGCCAAAACAAGAGGAGAAGAAAGGGGAAGAAAATAAACCAGAAGAAAAGCTCGCAGAGAAGAAAGAAGAAGTTGCCGCATCTACAACGGGGGTGTTGACGGAGTAGGGAGAGCGCGCGATACTGGAGGGGTATGTTCAACGCCGAACAGATACGGACGGTGGTAAACTTCCTACGCGATAGCGCAAAAATTGTTTTCGGTTCGTTTGTTGTCGGAGCGTTTTTATCTTTCCCTGAAAAGCCGGTATCGTGGACAATGTTTTCTATCGGAGCAATTCTCACTGTTTTTTTGTTGCTTACTGCGGTTGGCGGCGCAAAATATATAAAAGAAAAGTCATGAACTCAATGGAAATCAACTTGATACGGTTGTATACCACGGCAGGCGTGCTCTTGTTTGTAATCTTAATTTGGTTTATTGTAGTGGCAAGGAAAAACAAATAATTATGTTGGAAACTATATACACGCCCTATACTGTACTCACCATCGTTCTGGTTGCCGATGCGATAGCCCTTTGGTATTTCATGCGCTTGGCGAATCGGTATGGGGGGTAACTTCTCCACGACACACCTTGACTTGTAGTGTCAAGTTTGATATGATGGAAGGTAGCAAGTTCGTGTAATACCCCTTCTGTGTCTCCCCCTTGCTAAGGGGGAGATCAGAGAGGGGGTCAGGAACGGTCGGGCGAACTGCGCGAAATGAATTATCAATACGAACTCACGAAGAACATGGCAAAGAAAGAACACGATGTAGAGTTTCTGGAGTATGTGGTAAAGTCGCTCGTCGACAACGCCGATGCGGTGAAGGCCGTGCGCACGGTAGACGAGATGGGTGTCTTGATTACGCTTAATGTTGCGTCGGAAGATATGGGCAAGATCATCGGTCGGAGCGGCAATACCGCCAAAGCGCTTCGGATACTCCTGCGGGTGGTGGGCATGAAGAACAATGCCCGCGTTAATCTGAAGATTAACGAGCCGGAAGGTAGCACCCGCCCCATGCGCCCCGCGCTCAAAAGCGTGGATGAGGCGATGGATGATTTGAAGATTTAAGTTTCAGCAAAAGCCCCCTGCTGTACAGCAGGGGGCTTTTGTGTTATCACTTATGTATGACCTTCCACATCATTTCATTATTCCCCAACGCGTTCCGCTCATACCTTGGCGAGTCCATTGTGAAGCGGGCGATTGAGGATAAAAAAATAAAGGTGAGGTTTTACAATCCGCGCGACTTTGCGCGGAATAAATCCGCGCGAGTAGACCGCCGCGCCTACGGCGGCGGGCCCGGGATGGTGGTGCAAGCCGAGCCCGTCATAAAGGCAATTCAAAAGGCAAAAGGCAAAATTAAAAATTTTAAGGCAAAAGGCAGAATTATTTTTCTGATACCAAGAGGGAAGCAATTTACCAACGCAACCGCCATTTTGTATGCGAAGAAATATACCGACCTTATCATCATATGCGGGCGGTACGAAGGCATAGACGCGCGGGTTAAGAAGATTTTTCGGGTAGAGGAAGTGTCGGTGGGGCCATTTGTTTTGACTGGCGGCGAGCTCGCGGCGGAAATTATTATAGACGCGGTGACGCGGCAGGTGCCAGAGGTGCTCGGCGACCCCGATTCGCGCGAGGAAATGCGCACCGCTTCGCCCGATGTCTACACCCGCCCTAGAGTGTTTGCGTACAAAAGCAAAAAATATAGCGTCCCCGCCATTCTTTTGTCTGGCCACCACGCCAATATAGAAAAGTGGCGTGCAAGAAAAAAGAAGTAAGAATTGGTAAAGGACATGGAAGTGCAAAATATCTACTTTCTAATTCGCGCGAATAAGCGCATATAGCGCATATACAGTCATTTTGCAAAACACTAGCATAGAAAAAACGAAGCGAGGAAGTCCCTCTGCCGAGACAGCGAGGTATTCAATCTCCCCCTCGATTGAGGGGGAGTACATGAGCCCTGCCTGCCGTCAGGCAGATAGGCGAAGGGGAGGGGGTGGTTGCATCACACAACACCACCACCCCGCCCTGCGGGCACCCCTCCTCAACTGAGGAGGGGATTGATGAGATATAGTTCGTTATCCCCACCCCGCTTGCTTGCATTTGACACGGAATGTGCATGGGTGTATACTCTGGAAGTACAGTAAATATGCGGGACGAATGAGTTGTTCAGAGCGATTTTTAGTACGCGGTATCATAAACGCCATTTTGCGTTTCGGAAACTAACACAATAAAGCAACTTGCGACAAAGGCCTTGGCGAGGGCTTTTGTTTTTGTGCGTTTCCGTTTCGTTCATACACTATCTCTATGAACATTGCTATAGATGTGGCGGGCGTTGCGAAACGCCCCAAAAAATACTTCGGCAACTTCCGCGAGCCGCTCGCGAAGTATCCGAATTTCACCGAGCCACAGCTTGATTCGTTCCGTGGGTTTTTAGCAAAGGGGCTCAAGGGGGTTTTTAAGGAATTTTCTCCGATTAAGGACTACTCCGGCAAAAAGTTTGAGCTGGAGTTTGGCGGCATTACAGTGGGCGACCCGAAGTGCGACGAGCATGCGGCAAAGGCAAACAAGATGTCGTACGAAGCGCCGATTAAGGTTGTCGTGCGCCTCAAAAACAAGCTCGCGGGGACCGAGAAGGAGCAAGAAATCTTCATGACCGATGTGCCGCTCATGACGAGCCACGGCACCTTCGTTATTTCCGGCGTAGAGCGCGTCATCGTGCCCCAGCTCGCGCGTTCGTTCGGCATTTTCTTTACCGTCGAAGAGACGCGCGGAAAAAGGTACTTCAGCGCTAAAATTATGCCCGCGCGTGGCGCGTGGATAGAGATAGACACCGACCCCGACGGCGCTATATATGTGCGCATAGACCGCAAGCGCAAGTTCCCGCTGTCGTCTTTGCTGCGCATTCGCGGTGCGGAAACCGATGAGGCGATTACCGCGCTCTTTGCGGGCACGCCGGCGGCGCCCTTTATCGCCGCAACTTTGGCGAAAGACCATGCAAAGGAATTGCCGCAGGCATATTTGGAAATCTACAAGCGCCTCCGCGATGGCGAGATAGCCACTCCCGACACTGCGCGCTCGTTCGTCTCGTCCGTCTTTGATGTTGACCGATACAACCTCTCCAAGGTTGGCCGCTTCCGCTTCAACCGCCGCTTCGGCAAGCCCATGGGAGAGAAGGAGGCGGAGCGGATGACATTGTCGCTTGACGATGTGGCGACCGCAGTCGTGCATGTGTGCAAGCTTGCTACTACGCCCGGCGCCGTAGAAGACGACATAGACCACCTCGGGAGCCGCCGCGTGCGGTTTGTCGGGGAACTTCTGGAACAGAAAGTGCGCGTCGGCATGACGCAGATGAGGCGCAACCTCCAAGACCGCATGTCTACCGTGGAGTCCGACCTGACGCTCCCGTCGCAATTTATTTCTCCAAAACCTCTACAAGCGCGCATTCGCGAGTTCTTCACCACCAACCAGCTTTCGCAGTTCATGCAGCAGGAAAATATTCTTGCCGAAATTGAGCACTTGCGCACCGTCTCGGCTCTGGGCCCCGGAGGCCTGACGCGCGAGCGCGCGGGCTTTGAGGTGCGCGATGTGCACCCCAGTCACTACGGGCGGCTCTGCCCCATACAGACCCCCGAAGGCGGGAGCATTGGGCTTATTCTGCGCCTCGCCAACTACGCGCGGCTCAACGAATTCGGCATGATTGAAACGCCGTACGCCAAAGTGAAAAACGGTGTCGTGACGAAAGAGGTCATTTACCTCGGCGCGTCTGAAGAAGAAGGGTACAAGATTGCGCATGCCGCAGTGCTCCGCGACGAGCACGGCAAGCTTTTGGAAAGCGAAGTGGAAGTTCGCGTCGCGGGCGCGCCGGGGGTTGCAAAGCCGCACGAGGTGGATTTGATAGATGTCGCAACCAACCAAGCGTTTTCCATTACGACCTCCATGATTCCGTTTTTGAATCACGACGACGCCAACCGCGCGCTTATGGGTTCCAACATGCAAAAGCAGGCGACCCCGTGCCTCGTGCCCGAGGCGCCTTTGGTTGCGACCGGCATTGAAGGCAAGGCGGCGCGCGACACGGGACGGGTGGTGCTTGCAGAGGAAGAAGGCGTCGTCTCGTTTGTAGATGCGCGGCAGATTAAAGTGAAAAATGCAAAGGGCAAGGAACGCGCGTATCCGCTCGTTTCGTACCAGCGCACCAACGGTTTTACCGCGTTCCACCAGCGGCCGGCGGTAAACCTGGGCGACAAGGTAAAGAAGAGCGCCTTGCTCGCCGATACCTCATCGTCGGAGGGCGGCGAGCTCGCGCTCGGGCAGAATGTGCTCGTGGCATTTATGTCGTGGGCGGGCGCCAACTACGAAGACGCGATCATCGTATCCGAGCGGCTCGTCCGCGAGCACAAGTTTTCTTCGGTGCACATTGAAGAGTTTGTGGTGAATGTGCGCGATACGAAGCTCGGACCCGAAGTCACGACGCACGACATTCCGAATGTCGGCGAAGCGAAGCTCAAAAATCTGGACGAAGACGGCATCGTGCGCATCGGCGCCGAGGTGCGCCCGGGCGACATTTTGGTCGGCAAAATTACGCCAAAAGGCGAAACCCAGCTCACCCCAGAAGAGCGGCTCTTGCGTTCGCTCTTTGGCGAGAAGGCGCGCGATGTGAAGGACACTTCTAAGCGCATGGAGGGCGGCAAACGGGGCCATGTGACGAACATCAAGGTGTTCTCGCGCGAACATGGCGACAAGTTGGAGAGCGGTATTTTGAAGCGCATTCACTTGGAGGTGGCGGAACTGCGCAAAGTGTCAGTAGGCGACAAGCTCGCGGGGCGGCACGGCAACAAAGGCGTTATTTCTAGAATCTTGCCCGTTGAAGAAATGCCTTTTACGGCAGACGGCACGCCGATTGACCTTATCTTAACGCCACTCGGCGTACCGTCGCGCATGAACCTCGGGCAGATTTTGGAACTGCACTTGGGGCTTGCGGCGGGAGCCCTCGGCTACCAAGCGGTCGTGCCGCCCTTTGCGGGCGCGACCGACGCGGAAATAAAGAAAGAGCTCGCGCTTGCGGGGTTTGCCGAAAACGGCAAGATGAAGCTCTACGATGGGCGCACGGGCGAAGCGTTTGAACAAGATGTTGCCGTCGGGTGCATGTACCTTATGAAGCTTCATCACATGGTTGAAGACAAAATCCACATGCGCTCTATAGGGCCCTACTCCATGATTACCCAACAACCCTTGGGCGGCAAAGCGCAGGGAGGCGGCCAGCGGTTTGGCGAAATGGAAGTGTGGGCGCTTTTGGGGCATGGGGCGGCATACACCTTGCGTGAGATGCTTACCATCAAGTCCGACGACATCTCCGGGCGCGCCGCGGCGTTTGATTCCATTGTGAAGGGCGAGCCGATTTCCGAAAGCGGCGTACCGGCATCTTTCAGCGTTTTGCTCCACAACTTGCGGGGCTTGGCGCTCGACACTGCTCTGCAGGGCGGCGCGGGAGAGGGCGATGCGGGCAAGCGCTCGCGCCCCCGTCCCCGCACTCGTTTCTAATCTTTAATTCGTAGTCATTCGTAGATTTGCATTATTCATCTATTCGTATATTTATGTTTCGCCAAACACCTTCCAACATCGCCAACGACTTTGATTCCGTACGCATCGGGCTTGCTTCGCCCGAGCGGATTAAAGAGTGGTCGCAGGGCGAAGTGCAAAAGCCCGAAACGATCAACTACCGCACGCAGAGAAGCGAGCGGAACGGCCTCTTTGACGAAAAGATTTTCGGTCCGGAAAAGGATTACGAGTGCTACTGCGGCAAATACCGCGGCATCCGCTTCAAGGGAATCGTGTGCGAGAAGTGCGGCGTGGAGCTCACGCGCGCGACGGTACGCCGCGAGCGCATGGGGCATATAGACCTCGCTTCTCCCGTGTCGCATATTTGGTTTTTGCGCGGGCTCCCATCGCGCTTGTCGCTTTTCCTCGGCATGTCGTCTCTGGATGTAGAGCGGGTTATCTACTTTGCCGGCTATCTGGTAACGCGCGCAAACGACGCTGAACGCGGCCGCCTCCTGAAGGAGCTGGACGCGGAATACAAGACGAAAGTCAAGACGGCAGGCGATGAAAAAACCAAAGAGGCGCTCAAGGAGCGGTTCCTTGCCGCGAAGCGAGAGCTCGACGGCATCGTCCCCGGGCTCGTCTTGGACGAGGTGTCGTTCCACAGCTATTCCCTCCGCTACGGCGCGTGCTTTGAGGCGGAGATCGGCGCGGAGGTAATTTACAATCTCTGCAAGCAAGTTGATTTGGAGGCCTTAAAAAACGAATTGGAAGCGGCGCAGGAAAAGGCGGGCGCGGGCGAGCGCGAGCGGCTCGGCAAGCGCCTCGCGTTTGTGCGGGGGATGATTGCGTCTGGCATGCGCCCCGAGTGGATGTTCCTCCTGC
>CAYTVT010000025.1:0-2239 GCA_964441855.1 uncultured Candidatus Saccharibacteria bacterium
GCGCTTGCAAACGAGAGCGGCGAGGCCGCGGCGTGCGTCTTTCCGGAAAGCACATCGGCGATATGGAGCGTCTCTTGGTAAAAGTCGTCGGGGCGCTTTTTCTCAAACACTTCTTCTTTCACCTGCACATCTTTCCCCGCGTAGCGCACAAGATCGCCGCCGCCTGCGGCTCCTCCGCAATGCCACTCAATAAAACCTGCGTCTCCTTGGAGCCGCGCCCACTTGCGGGTCGGCTTGGTGACTACATCCTGAATCACGCGGCCGATTTTCTTTTTGTCGGTTTCAAACGCAAACGCGGCGAGTGAATCATACTCTATCTGACGGTTCTTTTTCACCTGAAGTGCGGAGGAAACCTTTTTCCATACCCCGAGTCCAGTAACACGCGCAAGGTACTGCCACAAATGCAACGCGTGCGAATTTTCTCCCGATGCTCCCCCACCCTTTTTCCAAAATCCCAAGTAGGTGTCTTGCGGGCCCTTGAGCCACGGGTGCGCCTTGAAGATACCCTCCCAATGCTCACGAAACTCCACATCCAGCGTCTCTATCGTCCCGAAAACGCCCTCGCGCCATAACGCAACCACGCGGTTCATTGACTTCGCGACCGCGTGGTCGTACCCAACGACGACGCTTGTGTGCTTCTGCTTTTTGTATGCGGCAACAAACTTTTTTAAATCAGGAGCAAACGGCGCGCAGAGCGGTTTTTCCAGTTGCAAAATGTGCGGCTTTTCTTTGAGCATTTCAAGCGCAATCGCCATCCGCACATGAGGCGGTGTGCCGACAAAAATTACATCAAACCCGCCGCGAGGCGCCGTGTCGGGCGTGTATTGTTTGATTGCTTCGTCCCACGCCCCGTAGCGTTTTGGGTAAATATCCGTCTTCATCCGCAAAAGCGCTTTTGGGTCCGCGTCAACTACGCACACGCTCCAACCCATGCGCCGACACGCTTGCGCCAAGTGGTTGCCGATGGAACCCGCACCGATGATTTTTGTTTTTATCATACAAACTTTTCTTTGTGCTTCTTCATAAGTTCTTCGGCAATCATGAAATCAATAAGATTGTCTATATTCACCGACTCCCATTCCTCCATCACATACCCCGCAATCCGCTCGCCGGTCATGGACTTTTTATCCAACACGGTCTCGGGCCAAAATGCGTTCATCGCGCCGTTGTTCTGATATACGGGCGGGAGGAGTTGGCGCGCCGCATTGTACGGCTCTTTCATCCCCGTATGCTCTTCGGAAAGAAACGGCGCGATGTGCTCCCCTTGTAGCCGCCACATTTTAAACGGATGCTTGTCTGCTTTCGCCACGGCGCGCACCGAGTCGGCGCCTTGCCGCCCCAATTTCTGAAGGAGCGCAATACCCTCCGCGATGCGCGCCGCCCCGCGAAGCGGGGCGGTCGCGCGCAAATCCACCACTATATCCGGCAACTCACCCGATTCTTTGAGGGCAGTGAGGTGATGCGCAAAGACAGGCAAGTCCAGCGTCAGGTCTTGCGCAAGTTTCTTCGGTCGCAAAAACACTTCCGCCCCATGCGCGCGCGCCGCCGCCGCAATCTCTGCATCGTCGGTGTTGACGATGACGCGCGTAATTTCCGGCACCTTCTTCGCCGAATCAATCGTCCACGCAACAAGCGGCTTCCCGCACAAGTCCTTCACATTTTTCCCCGGCACGCCCTTACTGCCGCCGCGTGCCGGAATGATGGCGTAAATACGCATACGAGATATATAACTACAAAAGAGGATAAAAAGAAACAAAAAAATCCACCCCCGCTCCCCCTCCTTTATAAAGGAGTGGGTTGGGGGAGGATTTTATGAAAGGAGTGCCGGCAATTCGGCGATTGAGTTGACAACAACGGAAAGTGGGAGTCCGGGGACATTTGCCTTTTCCCAACCATTCCACTTATTTGCGACCCCAATGAAGTCGCACCCGAATTCTTTGGCAGCCTTCCGGTCGCCTTCGCTGTCTCCGACAAAGAGCATGGAAGTGTGGTCTACATGCGCCAAGTGCTGTGCGCGAGAAAGATTATCCACTTTTGAGATGGGCTGTCCGAAGATGCCACGGAAGTGCTGTGCAATACCGAAGTTTTGCACCGACTGCCGCACGGCTACTTCAGGCGTCGCCGAGTTTACAAATAGTTCCCGACCCTTCGCGAGCTCTGCGAGTGTCTGTTCCGTCCCCTCCGGCATGCCAGATTGCTCCAGAAGTTTCTGCACGAGCGTGTTGTAGCAGTCGGCGTA
>CAYTVT010000025.1:2339-4951 GCA_964441855.1 uncultured Candidatus Saccharibacteria bacterium
CTGCTTCAGCCCATCGCCGCCTTTCGTTAAGACCCCATCAAAATCAAAGACCACGACTGTTTTTTTGCTCATATTTCCTTTTTCCTTCTGTTTTTCGTTTTATCTTTTCCACACAACACCCTAGCATCACTTCTCAATTTAGTCAAACTGATGCCGCCCCCAGTTTAAGAGCTTCGTTTTGCGCGCCTCGCGCGGAATGGCGGAAATGGTCTTGTCTATATAGTACGAATCGCCCTGCGCTTCAAGCGAGGTGGTAGAGATCTCCTCAAACACGACCCCCGTGTCGGTCTTAAACCCGTGCCACACGCCGCGCGGCATCCACAAGGTGTCACCTGGCACGAGTGTTTTTTTCTTGCCCTCCACATCCATCTCTACCGTTCCCGACAAAATGTGAAAACTCTCGTCTTTAATTTTGTGGTAGTGCATCGGGTGGTATTGGCCGGGGAACTGCACCACAAGCTTGCGTGCGTATTCGCGGTTGATGCAATCCAAAATGATGCAGCCCACTTCCTTAAACTTTTCCAAGCCGTAGTGGTGCGACACTTCCACCGTAAAATCATGCGAGAGCGGAATCTTCGCCATATTGAGCATCGCCTTCGCCTCACGCACCGCGCCGGAAATAACTTCCTGCTTGGAAAAGCCGCGCGGCGCGAGCGCACCAGCAAGCGCCTCGCCATCCGCGTAGTCGCGGTCGGCGAGTGTTCCCGCGCGGAACTCGCCACTCGTGAGGTGTTCCGGCGAGACAAGCGGCATGGCAAAAAACACCTGTTCGCGGCTTATCTTCTCGCCCTTTCGAATCGGCACCTTCGCAAACACACAGCGCTTCAGGGACTGCAAATCGGCGCGCTCGGCGTCCGTAATAGGACGGCCGGAGCCGCCGCAGGCGGCGACGGCATTTTTGTACGCCGCGAGCCAGAGGCGAAGTTGCGCTGGATTTGCAGAATATGAATTGAGCTGTATCGTCTCGGTCGGGACACCGATATGTTTCTCAAAAATCCGCGCGCCCTTTGCGTACGCAAGCCCAACGGTAGCGGTGTCGGACGGCGCTTCGTGTGTAGAAAAGCCGATGGTGAGATGCGGGTAGCGGCTTTTCATGGTTTCCACGAATCCAAGCGAGAGCTGGTCTGCGGGTGTCGGGTAGACGGCGACGCAGTGCATGAGCGCAAACTGCGCGCCGCGGTGTTCAAAGAATGACACGACGCGATCGGTTTCTTTTATAGAAAGCCCGCCGACAGAGACGACAATCGGCTTTCCGGTGCCTGCAATCTTTTCCAAAAGCGGCCAGTCCTGCGCGCTGCAGCTCGCTACTTTTATAATTTCAACCCCGAGCGACATAAGAAAGTCCACTGACGACTCGTCAAAGGGAGTCGCCATAGTGTAGAGCCCAGCGCGGCGCGTTTCGTCTACGAGCTCGCGGAACTCTTCGCGCAAGAGACGGGCCGTGAGGAAGCGCGGAATGTGTTTTATATCTTTCCTTTCGCGGTATGCGGGGTGGATGAATGAATCCAGATCGCGCAGTTGCAATTTCACCGCTGCGCGTACACCGTGCTCCTTCACCGCCGCCGCCGCTTCGTGGATGATGCGTTTGCCGTGCTCTAAAGACCCTTGATGGTTGTTCGCCATCTCCAGAGTAAAGAGACCGTCAAAATTAAACTTTTCTTGGCCAAAGGCGGGCATAAGTAAGAGAGGTTACTTGTACTGCAACCCCCCCAAAAAGTCAAATGTTATTAGTTGACGAACCCCTCAAAAAAGGGCTACAGTAAGGCCTCGTATGAAGCGCACCCAGCAAAAAGAAACGAAAGCGTACTTTGAACGGCACGCGCACGAATGGGAAAAACGCGGCAAAGGGCTCCCCGAGCGGGTGAACATCATTAAGCAAAGAAACGACTTCGTCTTAGAGGTTGCTCGCGCGCGAAGCACAACCAAAACCGCGCTGGACATCGGGTGCGGGACGGGCGATCTCGTCTGCGCCCTCGCCGAACAGGGCATTGATGCGACGGGCATTGATTTTGCGCCCGACATGATCGCGCGCGCGCAGACGCGCGCGAAAACGCTGCGCCTCAACCTGAACCGTGGGGCGGCGCGCTTTGCGTGCGCTTCCATTTTTACTCTGCCGCTTGCTCCCGACGGTTTTGACCTCATCTCGGCAAACGGCTTCATAGAGTACATTGCATACCAAGAACTTGACGCACTCCTCGCGCTCGCGCGCCGCGCGCTCGCGCACGGGGGCTCGCTCGTCCTCGGCTCGCGCAATCGCCTGTTCAATCTTTTTTCCGGCAATCAATTTACACAAGACGAATGCGATGCGGGAACGGTAGAGGCCCTGCTTCGGGAAACAGCGCTCATCGCTGGAGCGAAAAACATCAAAACTCTGAAGGCCTGCACTCCTGCGCCGCTTCAAAAAGAAGAAAAAAAACATGCGCGGACGGGAGTAACGGTTTCTACTCGCTACCAATTCACGCCGGCGCAACTCGCAAAACGGCTCACCCAAAACGGATTCCGAACGGACGGCATCTTTCCTATACACATTCATGCGGCTCCTCCGGCGTTCAAGACGAAGCACCCTCTCCTTCATGTTCGCCTCTCCAACTTGCTCCACGAGTACGCGGAAG
>CAYTVT010000025.1:4961-8061 GCA_964441855.1 uncultured Candidatus Saccharibacteria bacterium
AGAAAGAAGACGCGTTTGCGCTCATACCGCACGCGTCCTCTTTTATGATTCATGCAAAAAAAGTTCACTAATACGAACCACCTCACGACGGTTATGTACCACTATGTGCGCGACTTCGCGCACACACGGTACCCAGCGATAAGGGGCATCGCCCCCCATGCGTTTGACGGGCAACTGGGGTACATCCAAAAGCACTACAGCGTGATAGCGATGGAAGAGCTCTTTGAGCGCCTCGCAGACGACGCCGCTCTTCCCGAACGGCCGCTTCTGCTCACTTTTGACGACGGGCTCGCCGACCACCACGAAATGGTCCTCCCGCTTTTGGAAAAGAGGCGCATGCGCGGCAGTTTCTTCCCGCCCGGACGAGCGATTGCGGAGCGCGTGGTACTCGATGTGCATAAAATACATTTTATACTTGCCGCATCGCCGAAAGTCGGAGCGCTCGCAAGGAATATACGCGCATTTTTAGACGAGCACCGCGAAGCGTACGCCCTTCCGCCGTATGAGGCATACCAAGAACAATACGCGGTCGGGAGAAAACGCGACGGCGCTGAAGTGATGTTCGTAAAAAATATGCTCCAAAAGGGACTTCCCGAAACACTTCGGCGAGTTCTCATCCGCGAACTGTTTGCACGCATCGTAACGGCAGACGAGAAAGCGTTTGCACACGAATTGTATATGGACGCTGCAGCGTTAAGGCATATGAAACAACGCGGCATGTATATCGGAAGCCACGGATGGAATCATGCGTGGCTCAACACGCTTTCGGAAGAAAAACGAGAAGAAGAAGTGGCGCGTTCATCTGCCTTTCTTGCGGCGCTTGGCGTAAACATAAAGTGCTGGGCCATAAGCTACCCGCACGGCGGCTACGACAAGGCGCTCATGGCGCTTTTGCGAAGACACGGTTGCGTCGCGGGCTTCACAACAGAAGTGGGCATCGGCGCAAAAGGAGAGAATCCGCTCGCCTATCGGCGCTTAGATACCAACGACCTCCCCTTTGACCCGGTTCACCCCTTTCGAGCAATACAGGTGAAGTAGCGAGACGCGCTCCATTGATCGCGCCGGTCTACCCAATCGAGAAACGGGAGCCACCACTTTTTCCGAAACGGCGAAAGTGTTGCGCGGAAAAGCGGGAGGCCATACAGCGGAGAAAATTGTCGCGAAAAGTATGCGGCGGTAAATGAGCCGCGATTGGTCGGCACGACGCTCTCGGGGGTGAGTCCTGCCTGCATACACGCCTTGATGACACCGTTTTTGGTAAAGCGGAAATAGTCATATGGCTCTTGGTGCGACGCCGCGAGGAAGGGAAAAACAAAAAATGCTTTACCGCCCGGTTTCAACACTCGCGCAATTTCCCGTATAAGTGCAAACGGGTCGGAGACATGCTCCATGATAACCTTGATGTTAAAAAACGCGTCAAAAGACGCAGACGGGAGACGAAGCTCCGCAGACGGCGTGCGCGCTCCGGCGGGGTACACGAAGGCGTCTTCCCAAAAATCAATATCAGTGCGCGCGGCGTTTTGGAACAGCGGGTCAATCACCTCGCGGCGCATTTCCGAGCGGTCGCGGCTCGCGTATATGGTGAGAAGCGACGGCGTGGCTTTCCCTCTGAGAAACTCGGCGCAATCGTAGGCAAGGTTGTAAAAAGCGCGCGCCGACGGCTCATGGGTAAGGCGCCAGAGGGAGCTTCCAAGTTTTTTCGCCGTCTCTTTCAAAAACGCCCCGCGGGTCATGTGTGCTGTATCGTACGCAAAAAAACGCGGCGGGTCAATGCACTGTATGCGCGCGCAGGCGCGCTTCGGCTTCTTCCCAATCCTCTAGCGTATCAATGTCTATAAAACGTTCGGGAGGGACGATATGCCCCACGATATGGTCGCCGTAAAGGCGGTCGGCAAGGAGCGTCGCACGGCGGATGGCGTACACTGCCGAACTGCGTTTATAAACCGGTGGAAAGTCCTGCCGGCGCGTCCCTTCTGGCTCGGACATGCAGTACGGTAGTACGCGCTCTCCATCTAATTTTTTCATCTTAAGAGGGTGGAACGCGTCCGGTACGGCGACGAGCGACACGGCGCTCGTCGCCTCGGGGTGTGCGACGAGCTTCGCAAGTGTCTCGTCTATATCGGCCGCCGTGCGCAAAGGCGAGGTCGGCTGAAGAATAACAACCGCATCAAAAATCATCTTAAGTTTTTCTTCCATGAAGCGGAGCGCGTGCTGCATAACAGGGAGATGCGGCGTTTTGTCTTCAGCAAGTTCTTTCGGACGCACAAAAGGAACATCCGCTCCATATCTTTTTGCAATTTCGGCAATACCTGCATCATCGGTAGAAACAATCAAGTGCGTAATGAGTTTGCTTTTTTTCGCCGCCTCAATCGTCCACGCAATAAGGGGCTTCCCACCAAGGAATTTGATGTTTTTCCCCGGAATCCCCTTGCTTCCGCCGCGCGCCGTAATGACCCCTAAAATATTCATAGTGGTACGCTAAAAAAACGCTTTTGCGTATAGAGCGGTATGTGCGAGAGGAGACGGGCGATGGTTTTGCTCGTATCCTTCTTGTGGTAGAGGGAGCTCGCACCGTAGCGCCCGTGCGCGAGCTGGGTGCGCACTGCCGCCGCAATCGCGCCCCGCTCGTGCGATGCGTCTACGACATTCTCCGCCCGCGTCCGCCCCGTCTGCCGCGTGCCGATGTTGACGACCGGCGTGCCAAAGTATGAACTTTCTTTAATGCCAGACGATGAATTGCCGACGAGGCACGCCGCCTGGCGCAAAAGCGCAAGGAACTTCCCGGGCGGGAGGTACTCCATAAACCGCACCGGCGCGCGGGCACCCTCCGTCTCTTGAAAGCGTCGAAGCGATGCGATAAGCGTGTCCACTCCGGCATCACGGTTCGGCAAGAAAAAGAGCGTCGGGAGGCGAAGCTCGCGGATAGCGTCAAGCGTCTCCTCCATATGCGCACGATTGGTATCCTGCTCGCTCGTGACGGGGTGTTGCATCGCAATGAGAAAGGGTTTTCGCACATCAATCTGCGCGCCAGAGCCGCGCGTGTGCAGTTCTATTTCCGTAATCGGCTCCCGCGACAACGCCGCAAACTCCACATCGGATG
>CAYTVT010000026.1:0-7678 GCA_964441855.1 uncultured Candidatus Saccharibacteria bacterium
TATTTCAGTGCACGCGACATCCGAGCGGAGCCAAGCGCAAAACAAAGAAAGGGCGCTCCAGATTCTCAAGGGTAAACTTTATAAACTTCGCGAGGCGGAACGCCTCGCGAAGGAGAATGGAGTACAAATCTCCAAAACCACGGCAAATGAATGGGGGAGTCAAATTCGCTCCTATGTCTTGCACCCCTACAAAATGGTCAAAGACCACCGCACCGGGGTAGAAACCACGCAGGTGGATAAAGTGCTCGGTGGCGAACTAGAAGCATTTATAGACGGCGAGCGGACATTGTAAACACTTGCCTTGCGTTACTGATACACTTTTGATACACTAACTGTATGGCTACTGCAAAAAGGAGAATAAATATCAGCATGTCTAAAAGTATTGAGCGCTTGCTGTCGCGCTTGGCGATTCGCGACGCTCTTCCACAAGCGACAAAAGCTCGACTTTTGTTAGAACAAGCGCTTGAGTGGGAAGAGGATGCTTCGTGGAACGCGCTTGCATCTCTCCGCGAGCGCCAGAGCTCTCGTTTTGTATCGCACCAAACAGCATGGCGGTAAACAGAAATGGAATCACGATTTACACTTTCGTATCATCAAGCGGTAGCAACGCACGATATACCGCGCCTGTCACGCGAGTGGCGTCTGCGCATTAAAAAAGCGATTGAAGAAAGATTGACGCTGCATCCAGACATTTTCGGCAAGCCACTGCGCCGTTCCCTCGCTGGCTATCGGAAACTGCGCGTGAGCGATTATCGGATTATTTTTCGTCTGGAACACAAAGAAATTAAAATCATCGTCATCGCTCATCGTCGAGATGCATACCAATTTTTCGAAAAAAGAATATAACTTCTTGAAACTACGCAGGTGGATAAGGTGCTGGCTGTGTGGATATCGAAGTATTTAAGCTGACTATCTTTCTTTCGCCTGTTATACTGTCCGCATGCTCCATTTTGACCGCGTGACGAAGCACTACAACGGGTGTGTGGCGCTATCGGGCGTGTCGTTTCGCGTGGCGCCAAGCGAGTTTGTGTCGCTTGTTGGCCACTCGGGGGCGGGCAAGACGACGCTCCTTAAAATTCTTCTCGCGGAAGAGCGGCCGACCGATGGCGCTGTCTTTTTTGAGGAGTTCAACATACACAACTTGCGCGCGCGCGACATGAATGCACTCCGCCGGCGCATCGGCGCGGTGTTTCAGGATTACCGCCTCCTGCCGAACCGCACGGCGTACGAAAACATCGCCTTCGCCATGGAGGCGGCGGGTAAAAGCGACGCCGAAATTGCGGGGGATGTGCCGCATGCGCTGGAACTCGTAGACCTTGGCGAAAAAGCGTGGAACTTCCCGCACGAACTTTCGGGCGGCGAGAAACAGCGCGTAGCTATCGCGCGCGCGATTGTGAACCAGCCCGATGTCTTGATTGCCGATGAGCCGACAGGAAACCTAGACCCGGTAAACACTTTTGATATTGTGCAGATTTTGAAAAAAATCAACGACCTCGGCACGACGGTTATCCTCACCACCCACAACAAGGGGGTGATTGACTCGCTCGGCAAGCGCGTGATTACCTTGGGGCATGGCGCAATTGTCCGCGACGATCCATCTGGGCGGTATGTTTTGTAATTATGAAGAACTATTTTAGTATTGGACTTTTGTTTATTCTTTTTCTCCCGCTCGCGGCGTTTGCACAGAGCGTTGTGGTGCGCGTGCGGGAGTAATCGGAATGTGCTATACTATAAGAGTATGGTCGCCGAGCTTCCCACAATGTTTCGCCCCCTCTTATGGTCTCTCAAATGGGAGAGTGTTGATGTGGAACGGGACAAGGAGGATATTATCGTGAATACGGTAAATGAAGGAACGCTTACGCATTGGCGTTGGATTATTAAGACCTACGGCAAGGAAGAAATTTGTGAGGTTCTTGCGCGCCGCCTCGCATCCGAGTTCCACGCCGAATCGCTCAATTTAGCCACGCTTATTTTCGGCTTGCCGCCTTTGCGCCATGCACGATGAAGCGCTCACCGAGTCCGCCGCGGAATTGTTTCCGCACCTGTCTCGTTTTGCGGGATTTTATCTCGCAGGAGGGACGGCGCTCGCGCTCCAGATGGGGCATCGGCGGTCGGTTGACTTTGACTTGTTCTCGCCAGAGCCGCTCCCGCCGCGCTTGCTTCCACTCATCAAGCGCGTCACTGTCCGTTCCCTGTCGGTTACCTACAGCTCTCCGGAACAACTCAATGTGTTGGCGGGCGATGTAAAAATGACTTTTCTCTCTTTTCCGTATCCGGTTATAGACGCGTGTGTTGTGTATACAGGCGTGCCGCTCGCGAGTATTCGTGAGATTGCCGCGATGAAGGCATTTTCCATCGGCAAACGGCTTTCGTATAAGGATTATATTGATTGGTATTTTATGTTGAAAGAGAAGCGAATAACGCTTGCCAAAACAATCGCCCATGCGCAAAAAAAGTTTGGGGGCGATTTCAACGACCGTCTCTTTGTGAGTCAGCTCGTCTCGCTTGCTGATGTGCCGACGCAAGCGATTGATTTTCTCCGCGATGCGGTTGGGAAAACTGATATAGAAGCGTTTCTCAAACAAGCAGTGGAGCGGATGGTATAATGCAGAGATATGCTCTGGACAAATATCAAACGAATACTGCGGACGGGGTGGAACCATTTTGCGCGCAATGGGTTTGTGTCGCTTGCCGCGGTGCTTATTATGTCCATCACGCTTGGGACGGTCGGAGGCGTTGCTTTCGCCTTGGCGCTTTTGGACGGGACGCTTGGCGAGATAGAGCGCAAGGTAGACCTGACGGTTTCGTTTACGACCACCGCGCCCGAAACGGAGATTTTGCGCGTCAAGGAAGCGCTGGAAGCACTTCCCGAAGTTGCGAGCGTGTCGTACACGACGCGCGAGCAGGCGCTCGCCGCGTTTCAAATACGCAATCAAGACGATTCGCTTATTTTGCAGGCGCTCGCCGAAATCGGCGACAACCCCTTGGGCGCCACGCTCTCGGTGCGCGCCAAGGAGCCGTCGTTTTACGAGAGCATTACCAAGTTTCTCCAAAGTGATGCGGCGCTTTCCCCGGCGGCGCTTTCTACGATTGAGCGCGTCAATTACCAAGAAAACCGCGCCGTGTTTGAACGGCTCTCGCGGTTCGTCTCGTCGGCGCGCGAGCTCGGTATTGTCCTGTCCGTCATTATGGGGTTGATTGCCGCCGTTATTGCTTTCAACACCGTGCGCCTCATTATTTACATTTCTCGGGATGAAATAGCGGTCATGCGGCTTGTGGGCGCTACGAGCCGGTTTGTCCGCGGGCCGTTTGTCGTCTCTGGCGTACTCTACGGGCTCGTGGCGGCGGCGCTGACGCTCACCCTCTTTTTCCCGCTCGCGTATTGGCTCGGGGACGCGACAGAGCACTTTTTCTCCGGCGTCAATGTGTTCCACTACTACAACGCGCACTTTTTTGAGTTCCTCGCGCTTATTGGCGGCACGGGGCTCATTGTGGGCGCGCTGTCAAGCTGGCTCGCCGTGCGGAAATACCTTAATGTGTAGGTCATTATGAGGCAAAAGAAGCACAAATACATTTTCGTAATTGGCGGCGTGATGTCGGGCGTGGGGAAGGGCGTGACGACCGCTTCCATCGCCATGCTCTTGCAGGCAAAGGGTTTTAAAGTAAACCCCGTCAAAGTTGACCCGTACTTAAATGTAGATGCCGGCACCATGAACCCGACCGAACACGGCGAGGTGTTCGTGCTGAACTCGGGGCTGGAGTGCGACCAAGACATGGGCAACTACGAACGGTTTTTGAATCTGAATCTCGGGAATGATGATTATATTACGAGCGGGATGGTATATCGGCATGTGATAGACAAAGAACGCGCGCTTGGGTACAAGGGCAAGTGTGTAGAGGCGCTCCCGCATATCCCGAACGAAATCTTGCGCCGCATAGCTCGCGCCGCCGAGGTGTCCGGCTCTCATGTGTCGGTCGTTGAAATAGGCGGGACGGTAGGCGACTACCAGAACATTATGTTCTTGGAGGCGGCGCGGCGGCTCTGGCTCAAAAATCGCACCGATGTGCTTTTTATTCTCGTTTCTTTTTTGCCGGTACCAAGCACCTTGGGCGAGATGAAAACGAAGCCGACCCAAAACGCAGTGCGCCTCTTAAACTCCTACGGCGTCCAGCCCGACTTTATCATCGCCCGCGGGTCTGTTCCATTGGATGAAAAGCGGAAGGAAAAGCTCGCGATTTGGTGCAACACTGACCCCGAGCGGGTTATCTCCGCACCCGACATTGAGAGTATTTACGATGTACCGCTCAATTTTGAGAAAGACAACATCACCGCGCAGATTCTTGCGGCGCTAGGACTCAAGAGCCGCGTTAAGCGCGACGGGTTTGCAAAATGGAAAAAGTTTGTGGCGCGCACCAAGAATGCAAAAGAGGAGCTTTCTATTGCCGTTATCGGCAAGTATTTTGATACGGGCGACTTCGTGCTCTCGGATGCGTATATTTCCGTTATTGAGGCGGTGAAGCATTCTGCGGCGAAAATAGGGAAGAAGGCAGTACTGCATTGGCTGAACGCAAAGGACTTTGACCCTAAATCCGAAGACGGATTGGGCAAGAAAGAAGGGGGCGACATTACGGTGCTCAAGGGCTACGACGGCATTATCGTCCCGGGTGGCTTTGGCGAAACGGGCATTGAAGGGAAAATAAAAGTGATTCAGTACGCGCGCGAAAATAAATTGCCGTACTTCGGGCTCTGCTACGGCATGCAGCTTGCGGTCGTAGAATACGCGCGGCATGTAGCAGGCCTCGCGGGGGCGCATACGACCGAAATCAACAAAGAAACGCCGCATCCGGTCATAGACATCATGCCGGAACAGAAAAAGCACATGGAAGAAGGGAAGTACGGCGCCACCATGCGCCTTGGCGCGTATGAAGCACGCATTAAAGACGGGACGATTGCCCGCAAAGCGTACGGCAAGGAGGTTATTTCCGAGCGCCACCGCCACCGCTTTGAGGTGAATCCCGAGTATATCGGGCATTTAGAAAAGGCGGGCATGATTTTTTCTGGAGTGTCGCCAAGCGGCGTGCTTATGGAAATTGCCGAGCTTCCGCGCGCTACCCACCCCTTCTTTCTCGGTACCCAGTTCCACCCCGAGTTTCAGTCGCGCCCGCTCGCCCCGCACCCCCTCTTCACCGCTTTTCTCACCGCCTCCTCCGCCCGCCGCGCGAAGAAGAAGTAATTTTGAAAAAGTAAGAAACCAGAAACCAAGGTCACTTCACCGGCACAGCATATATTCCTTTATTCGTGAGAATTAGAGAGTAAGGAGCGGAAGAATGAATAATGAAAGAAAATAATGTGGTATTATGGAGGCGTATGGAATTGAAAGCTCTTGAGAGAGTACTCAAAGCGCTTGCAAACAAGCGGCGGTTGGCGATGCTCCGTTTTCTTAAGAAAACAGGCGAAGCGAATGTTACTGAAATTGCGGAGGAAATAAAATTATCCGTAAAATCAACTTCGCGCCATCTGTCCGTTCTCTTTTCTGCCGATGTGGTAGAGCGCGATCAACGGAGCTTGGAAGTATATTATCGGTGTGCTCCGCCCGTTCTTTCTGTTATCAAGCATACGATGTCTATTCTCTAATTCGTGAGAATAAGGGAATAAACACATTCAGACAAACATATGAATGTAATAAAGAAAAAAATCTTGCCGGAATACTTTGATGCGATTGCGAGCGGGAAGAAACGCTATGAGTTTCGCGTTGCTGATTTCGCCGTTGCAGAGGGCGACACACTTTTTTTACAGGAATGGGACTCGCAGAAAAAAAGATATACCGGCAGGGAGTTGCAAAAGAAAGTGTCGTATGTCGGACAGTTCACTATGGACTCATTCAATCAGCGGGAGGCACTTGAGAAGCACGGGTTTTACATTTTGTCGCTAGAATAGAAAAACACGCGCTCTTTGTGCGTGTTTTTCTTTACACTTTCAGCATAGCGCTATTCCTTCGTTTGTGCGTTAGCTCCGCAGTGTCCAGTTCCAAACAGTGCCAAGCACAAAGCCGGCAATGTAGCCGATGATGGATGCGACCACGATGAGCGTAATGGCTGTGCCGAGCGAAAACGCGCTGACATACGACACCGACTCCACCATGTGGAGCCCTAAAATCCAATTAAGGACTGGCTGGGCAACGCCAAGCGCGACAAGGATGGACCATACGAGGTGCCACACGCCCGCGAACGCGCCAAGTGCTATGCCTGCCTTGTGGGGGTTAATTTTGTTCATATGCCTTCCATTGTACTGCTATCGCATTACGCCGTTCAAGAGGGGGGGTGTGTATAAGTGTGCGACTTCCTGTGCTACTATTTCCCCCATGCAACATTACATTTGTACGGGTGGGTGCGCGGGGGAGTCAGGCACCCCGGGTGTTTGCCAAGCGGAAGGATGCAAAAAGGAGGGCGATCCGCTTATTCCCTGCGACTGCACCGACAGCATCCACCAAGACCCGGCGCCTAAAACGCCAGATGGGGAGAAAGAAGTGCTATAGACCGCGCTGCTCGCGTTAGCGGGCGAGTGCCTCTTGCGTCAGCGGCCCCACAAAGCCCGCCGCGGGTGTTATACTGTTTAATTTTTGATACCGAGATACTGCCTTCTGCGTGAGCGCGCCGAAGTAACCAGTTATCAACGCTTCGGGGTAGTAGCCGTGCTGTGCGAGGTGCACTTGGAGCGCGAGCACATCGTCTCCGCGCGTGCCGTAGAAGAGGCGCCGCGCAAGCGTAAGCGGCGGCTCGCTCTCGTCTGCTACTTCTACCAATTTTTTATTCGTATCTTGTTTCGCCGGTTGCATCTTGGCGCGAGGAATTACCTTAAATCGCGAGGCGGGCGTAAAGCGGTCGTACTTGCCGTATGAGTAGAGCGCGTAGTGGTACTCGGTGCCGTTTATAAGGCCTGTATCGGTAAAGGAAGTAGAGGGGCCGTCGTATACGACGATACCGTCTATGCGCGATACGACGGGGTAGGTGCCCTCTTTTTTAATGACAAGTGTGCGGATGGCGCCATTTTTCCCTCCGAGGTCTTTTTTCCACACGAACGATACGCGCCCATCTCCGGGCGTGACCCGCACGAGCACGGGCTGGCCCGCGGCAACGGGGAGCCCGATGCCCAATTCTTGCGTCGCTGGGGCGGCGGGCACCGCGGCTTTTGGCGGAGCGGCTGGTTTTGGTTGGGCGGTAGTTGGCGGTGGTGCATGCGTGGTAGTGGTTGTGGGCGGTGGCGCAACGGGGGTAGTACTGGCGGTTGGCGTGGCGGTGGTTGTGGTTGCGGGAGCCGCCTCCGCTTCGGTGGCGGTTGTTTCCTCTGTTTCTGTTTCTCCCGATGTGTTTTGCGGCGCTTCGGGCTCCGGCTCGGCGGGGGGTGCGAGCGTAGTAAAGGTGCTGTCTGCCGTGATGGCGGCGTTCCCCGAGCTGTCCATAATAACGGCGCGGTAGTGGTATGTGGTACTTGGCGTCAAACCTTCCAACAGAAACGAGGGCGATGCGCTAAACTCGCTTGAAAGCGGGGTAGACATACCATACGCTTCGGTCGTTCCGTATTCCACATACCCTTGCACCAGCTCATCGGAATTCACTTCTACTCGCGCCGTCGTGTCGGTAATGTCTACCACGCGCACGCTTGAGACGGACGGCCCCG
>CAYTVT010000027.1:0-7294 GCA_964441855.1 uncultured Candidatus Saccharibacteria bacterium
CCTTTTCAGAATCCACAGGGTGGCGCTTGCGCGTATTCGCAAAGAGAGGTAGAGTAGAGCGGTAGTTCGCCCCCAGAAGGCGGGCTATTTTTTTAGAAAGCATAAGAATACACACTATGCTATTTGATTTAAAAACTATTAACGCAGTTCTCGCTGAACTCCAAGAAACGCGCGGCGTGCCGCGCGAGAAGGTGGTGGAGGCGATTGAGTCGGCGCTCGCCACCGCCTACCGCAAAGAGTACGGCAAGAAGGGGCAGATTGTGCGCGCGAAGTTTAACCCAGTCTCCGGCGCGGTAGAGTTTTTCCAAGTGAAAGAGGTCGTGGACGACACGAAGGTTATCGTGCGCGCCGAGGGCGACGATGGAGCGGAAACCGAACGCGCCGAGGGCGATGAGCGCATCTTCTACAATGCAGAGCACCACATCTTCCTTGACGATGCGCGAAAAGTCAAAAAGGGCGCGCAACTGGAAGACGAGATTATCTTTCCGCTGGAAACCAAAAGCGATTTCGGGCGCATTGCGGCGCAAACCGCCAAGCAAGTGGTGATACAGAAAATCCGCGAAGCGGAAAAGGTGTCGGTTTTGAGCGAGTATGGCACGCGCGCGGGCGAAATCGTGTCGGGCACCGTCCAGCGCATAGACCGCGGCGCGATTTTTGTAGACATGGGCCGCGCGACTGGCGTCCTTCCATACGAAGAGCAGATTCCTGGCGAGCGCTACCGCCAGGGCGAGCGCGTGCGCGCCTACCTTATGCGCGTAGAAGACACGCCGCGCGGCGTTTCGCTCCGGCTCTCGCGCGCCGCGCCCAAGTTTGTGGAAGCGCTCTTCAAGCAGGAAACGCCAGAGATCGCATCGGGTGCGGTGGAGATTAAAGCTATTGCGCGCGAGCCGGGAAGCCGCACAAAAGTTGCCGCCGCATCCAAAGACACGCACATAGACCCGGTGGGGTCGCTCGTAGGCGGCCGCGGGGTGAGGGTTTCAACAGTTATGAGCGAGCTTGGCGGCGAGAAAATAGATATTATTCAGTGGTCGGAAAACCTCAAAGAATTCGTGTCCGAAGCGCTTTCTCCCGCCAAAATTCTTTCCGTAGAGGTGTTGGACGAAGCCATGCGGCATGTAAAGGCGGTCGTTGCCGACGACCAGCAATCGCTCGCCATCGGCCGCGGCGGGCAGAATGTGCGCCTCGCGGCGCGCCTCACAGGCGCCAAAATTGACATCGCCTCGCTCGGGGGCGCCTCGGCAGAAAGCAAGTAATCTTGCTATACTACCAAATACTTATTACTAAATTTTACTTATTCATATGAATCTCTTGCACGACCTTCCATCGGGAAACGAGAACGAAATCAATGTAATTATTGAAATCCCGAAGGGTTCCAAAAATAAATACGAAATAGACAAAACGACGGGTATAATTGCGCTGGATCGGCCGGCGCACACGGCGCAGGACTTCCCTTTTGACTACGGTTTCGTGCCCCAGACGCTCTGGGACGACGGGGATGCCTTGGATGTGACGGTACTCACTACCTTCCCGCTCGCGCCCGGGATTCTCGTGCGCGTACGGCCGGTGGGGATTTTGAGCATGGTGGACGACGGCGAGGCAGACGACAAACTCATCGCCGTGCCCGTGTCTGACCCCCGCTTTGCCGACATCAAGGACCTTGGCGACATCAACAAGCATACGCTCAAGGAAATGGAGCACTTTTATGCAACCTACAAGAAGCTTCAGAATAAAGAGGTGAAGGTAACGGGGTTTGGTGACCGGGAGAAAGCACTCGCGGCGTTTCGCCGCGCCAAGAAGCTTTACAGCGACACACAAAAATAGTTGTGCGCAACACATAAAGAGTTGCATGCAAAACACACTCGCGTGTATAATGGGCGCGTTGCTTAATTAGTATTTATCAACTAAAATATATTCTATGACACACACGATGCGATTACTTCCGCTCCAAGCGGCCGCAATTGCGGGACTTTTGTTTTTTACCGGAGCGGCGTTTGCGCAAGACGCTTCCACTGGAGGGGCGGCGGAGGGGGCGGTAACGCCAGTCACGCCGACAACGGAGGCGTCGGACGCGAAAGCAAAGGCGAAAGATACTCGCCCCTTGCTCCAAAAGCTTCGCGGCGAGGCGAAAGAGAAGACATTTACGCTCCGCGCCGACAAGAAGAGCAAGATGGAAACGGTGAAGAAAGAACGCCTGCAGGGAGTTGTGCGCAAATTGGAGGCGCATATCGCAAACATTGAAGCGCTCCTTGCCCGCGCGGAAGCGCGCATTACGAAACTCATTGCAGAAGGAGGAGACGCCACGGCTCCGACCGCATTTGTTGCAACGGCGAAAACGAAAATCGCGGAGGCAAAGGCGGCAATTGAGGCAGTAAAGGCGCAGGCGCAAGCGGCGGCAGACGCGGGGACGCGCGAGGCGATTGCAGGAGTAACGGTCGCAGCGCGCGCGGCGGAAGCAAAAGTAAAGGCGGCGCGCGCGGCAGTTGTGGATGTTATCAATTCCTTAAAGCCCGGACGGAACGCCGTGAAGCCGCAATAACATTTATTCATTATTCGTTTTATACACAAACATGGAACCACAAAATGCAATGCCCATGGGGGAACCAAAGAAGGGCGGAGTGGGTGCGCTCATCGGCTCAATTATCGTCATTTTGATTTTGGTGTTGGGTGCCTTGTATTTCTGGGGCGGCAAGCTCCAGACGGAGGAAGGCGAGCTCAATTTTGATGAATCAGCGGCCGTGAGTGGCGCTACTTCATCGGCAGACGATAGTGCCAACCTGGAGGCAGAGTTGAATAACCTCCCGCCCGTCAATCTGGACGAGGACCTAAACGCGATTCAGTAATGCCTTTTCTGTAAAAAACCACCACGTCTTTTGCGGGGTGGTTTTTTATTTGTTATACTCTCTGATATCATCGTAACTATAGCAATATTACAAGTTTGCTATATAATCCTATGTCCATCCTCATCCCTACTGTTATTGAGAAGACCGCCGGGGGCGAGCGCGCGTACGACATTTATTCGCGCCTACTCAAAGAAAACATTATCTTTCTCGGCGGCCCTATAGAAGACCATACGGCGAACATCATCATCGCCCAACTCCTTTTCTTGCAGTTCGAAGACCCAAAGAAAGATATTTCGCTTTATGTGAACTCCCCGGGAGGCGCGGTCACGGCAACGCTCGCCATTATAGACACGATGAAGCACATCAAAAACGATGTCTCTACGGTGTGTGTGGGGCTTGCGGCATCGGGGGGCGCAATTGTGTTGTTGTCGGGAGCAAAGGGCAAGCGTTTTGCCCTTTCCAACGCCGAGATTATGATTCACCAGCCGCTTGGTGGTGCGCAAGGGCAGGCGGCGGATATTGAAATTACGGCGAAACAAATCCTCAAAATTCGCGAAAAACTCAACCGTATTATTGCCGAAAATACGGGCAAACCCGTGTCGCAAGTAGAAAAAGATGTAGACCGCGACTACTACATGTCTGCCGACGAAGCCAAGCAGTACGGGATTATAGACAAGGTGCTGTAATCTTTGCAAAAGAATGCGCGTTGTAGTAGAGTGCAGGTGTTCGCGATATTTTGTTTTCTTATTTACCTTTTATTTCGGTCTTGAAGTGAACCGGGTTTATGCACTGCCCCGCTTATATGGTTGAGTAACCAACGCCCATTTATACGGGGTGGCTCTTGTTCCCGCGAAACTAAGGGATACCACCCATGTCATTAAAATTAGTGCTTGCGCTCGCCGCGGCGTCGGGGCTTCTCGGCGTCGGGCTCGGCGCGTACCTTCGGTTCCTTATCTCGCTCGGCAAGAAGGGCTCTATGGAGCTCAAGTTGAAGCAGATTGAGTTTGCGGCGCAGGAAGAATCAAAGAAGACGCTCTTGCGGGGAGAAGAAGAAGCCGCGCGCCTCTTGAAGGAGGCGCGCGCCGAGGCAAAGCAGAAAGAAGACGCGCTCAAGAAAAGCGAAGAACGCCTCGTGAAGCGTGAAGATGCCTTGGACAAGCGTCAGGTGGATGTGGACAGGGAAGCGGAGGAACTCAAGGGGAAAGTTGTTGAAGTGAAGAAGATAAAGGAGCGCGCAGACGCGCTTGTGGCCGAAAAGCAGGTGGCGTTGGAAAGGGCGGCGCATCTTTCTGAGGCAGAAGCAAAGCAGGAGCTCGTCGCGGCGATGGAGAAGCGGCACGAGGAAGATATTTTGGTGCGCATGCAGAAACTGGAGCAGGGAGGCGAAGAGAAGCTAGAAAAGCGCGCGCAAGAGATTTTAACGACCGCCATTCAGCGCCTCGCGAATGCCATTTCCGCCGACTCGCTTACCACCTCCGTCTCTATCCCCTCCGAAGAAGTGAAGGGCAAGATTATCGGCAAGGAAGGGCGGAACATCAAAGCGTTTGAGCGTGCGACAGGCGTGGAGCTTATCGTAGACGACACGCCGGGCGCCATTACCGTCTCTTCCTTCAACCCCATCCGGAGGCAGATTGCGCGCGTCGCTTTGGAACACTTGATTGCCGACGGGCGCATCCAGCCGGCAAAAATTGAGCAGATGGTAGAGAAGGCAGAGCAAGAAATCAACAAAATCATCAAAGAGAAGGGCACGCAGGCGGCGTTTGAGTGCGGCATCGTGAATTTGCCGCCGCAAGTCGTCTCTATTTTAGGGCGGCTTCACTTCCGCACGAGCTACGGGCAAAATGTGCTCCACCACTCGGTAGAGATGACGCACCTTGCGGGCATGATTGCTGGAGAGCTCGGCGCGAATGTCGCCGTCGCCAAGGCGGGCGCCTTACTCCACGACATCGGCAAAGCGATGGACCACGAAGTGCAGGGCACGCATGTGGAAATCGGACGGCGCATTTTGCAGAAGTTTGGCGTGGACGAGCAGGTGGTGAAAGCCATGCAAGCCCACCACGGCGAGTACCCCTACGAAACGCCCGAGTCGGTCATCGTACAGGTTGCGGATGCGATATCTGGGAGCCGTCCTGGCGCGCGGCGCGACACGGTAGAGAATTATCTGAAGCGGCTTGAAGATCTGGAGCGCATCGCCGCTTCGTTTCCTGGTGTGGAGAAAGCGTACGCTTTGCAGGCGGGGCGCGAGATTCGCGTCTTCGTGAAGCCGGGCGAAGTGTCGGATTTGGAAGCGAAAAACCTCGCCAAAAACACGGCGCACAAAATTGAAGAAGAGTTAAAATACCCGGGCGAAATTAAAGTGACGGTGATTCGGGAGAATCGGGTGGTGGAGTATGCGAGGTAATAAAAACCCCCACCATTGCTGACGGGGGTTTGGATTCGTGAGAATCCTACCGGCACGAGTTGATGAAGGTGGCGATTTGAAGTGCTGCAAAGGAAATTGGGGTATTTGGATTGTCGGCGGATGAAAAAATTCCTAATTTCACCGCTTCAAACTGCTTCTCGGTTATATCAGCCGTATCATTCACGGCCAATATGATTGAATCCGTTAATACCCCTTCAAGCTCTTTGCAGTTCACATTGGTTTCTTCAAATTCTTTCAGAACTTTATTTGCATTCATGTTTTTCTTTTGTTGATTGTTTTATTCTACACAGCGGCGAGGGAAGGGTTAGTTTTAGTAAAAAATAATGAACGCCCCGCCCTCAACGCTGTGAAGAACTGCTCTCAAAGAACCGTACCCCCCTACTTAACAATATAGCATACTTGTGGATATAAAGTCAAGCGAAACCGCATAAAATGGCTCTGTTGAGGCGTATTTTCCCTTATTCGTAGACATTCGTTGATTCGTATAATTCGTATATTTGTATATTCGTATTTCTAAAAACCCTTGCATTTCAACGACAATAAGCGATAATAGGAGGCAGTCGTTTCCATACTTTATTAGCTTTGTCTTTTTCGTATGAACAAATCAGGAATTGCAGACGCGGTGCACGGCGTACTCAGCACGACCAAGGTGCAAGCGGAGCATGTCGTAGACACGGTTATTGACGCGATTGTGGGGTCTTTGAAGAATGGCGAGGAGGTTTCCATCGCGGGCCTCGGCATTTTTTCGGTGAAGCAGCGCGCGGCGCGCCAGGCGCGAAACCCTCGGACGGGCGCGACCGTTCAGGTGCCGGCGACCAAAGTGCCGAAGTTTCGCGCGGCAAAGGGGTTGAAGGATGCGGTAAAATAACCCCTCAGCATTGTGTTTTTTCGGAACCGGAAAAATCCCCCAGCGGGGATTTTTCCTTATCAGGAGAATGTTTTTGCGGGTACTGGGAATCGAACCCAGATCTACACATTGGAAGTGTGTCATTCTGCCACTAAACTATACCCGCGACGAAGTTAGCGTAGCAAAATTTCTGCTAGAATGAAACACAATGACTCTCTTTGGAAAATTTTTGGCGCTTGTATTATTTGCGCTCGTTGCCGGTGCGGGGACGCTTGTGATGAAGAATCTTGAATCACGGGAGATGCCGCCCCCTCCTTTTCAAGGGGGAGCCCGCCCGACCGAACGGTCGTTCGGGCGGGTACCCGAGCAAAGCGAGGAAGAGAGGGTGGTATTGGCGCCAACAAAAACTCCGGTGCCGATTATTCCTCCCCCACTGTTGTCGCCACCTCTTCCTGTGGGAACAAAAGTTATCGCGCCCCCAGACTGGAACAGCATAAATACGCAAACGCGCGGGGCGCTCGTCAATATTCTCTGTACGGCAAAGGAGGGCGACATCTTCCGGCCGCTCTCCGGCTCCGGCGTGTTTATAGACCCGCGCGGCATTATCCTTACTAACGCGCATGTCGCGCAGTACCTTCTGTTGACTGGCGGCGATGAAAAATCCAACATCCTTGATTGCGTGGTGCGCACCGGCTCTCCCGCGGCAAACCGCTACCACGCCGAGATACTCTTCATTTCTCCGCAATGGATTGCCGACAACGCCGCAAAATTACTAGAGGAAAATGCGAAAGAGCGCGGCGAGAACGACTACGCGCTCCTTGTGGTAACCAGTACGACCAACCCCGACGCGCGCCTCCCCGCCTCATTTCCCTTTATCTCCCTCCGCGAAGCGCCGCTTGTGCCAGACACCAAAGACGCTTTTCTCGTTGCGGGCTACCCAGCAGGGTTTTTGGGCGGCATTGCCGTTCAACGCGAGCTCTGGAGCGTCTCGGCGTTTGCGACTATAGCGTCGCGTTATACGCTTAGCGAAGATACACTCGACATGGTGGGGCTTGGCGGCAACTTGCTCGCGCAAAAGGGCGCGTCGGGGGGTGCTGTGGTAGACACAGTGGGCGCGCTTGCGGGGCTTATCACCACCGCGCTCGTAGAGGGCGCAACGGACGCGCGCGATGTGCGCGCATTAAC
>CAYTVT010000028.1:0-1202 GCA_964441855.1 uncultured Candidatus Saccharibacteria bacterium
TTGGATTCGAACCAAGATACTCGCCTCCAAAGGGCGATGTCCTACCGTTAGACGATCCCGCAATGCTTTTAAAATATCACTTTTTCGGCGCTTCGCAAAGTTTAATAACCGCAAGTTCAAGCGGGAGGTGCGGCAAGTGAGCACGGCCGATAAGGTCGTAGTATTCCAAAAATGTGAGGAGCGTGTGCGACGAAATACCAGTGACTGGAATCTGTTTCAAAAACGCCATGTCGCTTGGCGAAAGCTCGCGCGCAATTTCCTTTTCCATTTCCGGCGCGACGCGCAAGAGGAGCGCGAAGCGCATTTTTTGCACAATCAACTTTGCAAACACCTTCATGTCGGCATGCGCCGCGACCGCCTCCGCAATTGCCGCAAGCCCTTTTTCCACATCGCGTTCTGCGATCGCGGCAAGCACGCGGTTCGCCAGCTCCACGCGCGGCGTCCCTGTAACGCGCCGCACTTCCTCCTCTGAAATCTTTTTATCTGCCGAGACGGCAATCGCTTTTTGCAAAATACCGTACGCATCGCGAAACGACCCATCGCCCAAAAGCGCAATAAACTCGGCGGACGCGAGCGTTATAGCGTATCCTTCTTGCTTCGCCGCGCGCGCAATAATGTCGGCAAGCGTCTTCTGGCTCGGGCGCTGAAACGAATGCAACTCGCAGCGCGAGACAATCGTCTCGGGCACTTTGTCCAATTCCGTCGTCGCGAGAATAAAAACGATATGCGCCGGCGGTTCTTCCAGTGTTTTCAAGAGCGCATTAAACGCCTCTTTGGTGAGCATATGCACTTCGTCCAAAATGTACACCTTGTAGCGCGAATCAAACGGGAGCGAGAGCACCGCCTCGCGGAGCTCGCGCGCATCGTCTATGGTGCGGCTAGAGGCGGCGTCTATTTCGTGAATGTCAATATCGGCGGTCTTGAGAGCGCGAGCCAAAATCCGCGCGACAGAGGTCTTGCCCGTGCCGCGCGCACCGGCAAAGAGGTACGCGTGCGCGACGCGCCCAAGCGTTAGCGCCCCCGTCAAAGCCGACACCACCGGCTCCTGCCCTACCACCTCGCTCCATTCATGCGGGCGGTACTTCCGATAGAGCGCAGAAAAAGAAGCCGGCTCTTTTTTGGAGGTCATGGGAGAGATGATAGCACAAAACACCCCGCAGACACCCCCTCACCTTGCCTCTCCCCACAAGCACGCCCCCTCC
>CAYTVT010000028.1:1212-7233 GCA_964441855.1 uncultured Candidatus Saccharibacteria bacterium
GACTTCGTCGGGGCTTCTCCCCCTTAATCAAGGGGGAGATTAAGAGAGGGGGGTCTCTAAAAGAGAGAGGGCGAGAGGGAAAAAGTTGACAGAATATGTGTGTTATGCCATGCTTAAAGTAGGTCAGGACTTTGACAAGACCCACTCTGTGTATTCCCCTTGGCAAGGACGGAGAGGATATACAATCGGGTTGGCTCTAGAAAGGAAGCCGCGGTGTCCCGAAACAATACACCTAAAAACTTCGCATGAATAATACTCAAACATTCGCAGTTGGTGAAATCATTGGGTTGGATGATCCTTATTTCGCCCAAACAGAAAAATTGATTCGGCTTATCGGCGAAAAGGGTCCTTTTGTCGTCAAGCAGATTTATAACTTAACAACAAGATGCTGTGGACATCATTCTTGCTTTTATAAAAAGGACTTTAAGACAAGAGACGGGCTAGATTACAAGATTCCAACCTTGCACGACACGAAATGTCCGTGTCGAGCAATTCCCAAATATGTCACGCCAGATGGAATGGGATCTCTCTGTCACACGAACCAAGTTCTTGTTGTGCAAACTCTATCTGGAAAGACCTTGAAACTGGCGTTCTCTCAATGCTGGTTCGAGAGGTTGTATTTTGTCCCTGAGAGAATTGTACGAAGTATTCTTGAACAATCGAAAACACTTGCTAGTGCGCCAGGGGACATCAAGAAAATGTCTGATGACTTGGACAACCAGAAGCAATCTCTCCAACAGGTTTTTTATCGAGTGTGCTCAACAAACTCTGCGCTTCTCGATTTACAACGAGTTTTTCCAGAATCAAAGTAAAGTTTCATCTCAACCCGCGATCTGAAATATGGTCGCGGGTTTTTGTTTTTCTATTCCGTTATTTTGCAAAATAACGGAATGTATTATCTCCCTGCCCTTATCGTAAGGGGAGGGAAAGGGAAGGGTGTCTTTTAAAGCTCCTCGGGCGAGAGCTCTACGCGCGCGCCGGGGCGGATGTCACCCTTGAGTATTTTGTCGGCAATCACGCGCTCTACCTTATCTTGCACCGCGCGCTGCATGGCGCGCGCGCCAAACTGCGGGTCTTCCCCTGCCGCGGCCACAAAATCCACCAGCCGCTGGGTCGGCACAAACGACACCGTACGCTCCGCGAGACGCTTCGCGAGTTTCTGGAGCATGAGTTCTGCCACAGTACGGAGCGCCTTACCGACAAGCGGCTTGAAGAATATGATGCCGTCAAAGCGGTTCAGAAGCTCCGGCGTAAAAGCACCGCGCGCGACAAGCGCATCGGTAAGGCGCTTCCGCTCCCCGGCAAGAGCGTTCCCTTGCCGTACCGCGTCCCAAATAAGATCACTCCCTGCATTTGAGGTGGCGATAATCAAAAGGTTCCTGCAATTGACGCGCTTGCCGCCGGCGTCGGTGAAAAACCCTTCGTCCAATACTTGGAGGAAAAGATGGCGAATGTCGGCGAGCGTCTTTTCAAATTCGTCCAGAAGCAAAACCCCGTATGGCTTCTCGCGGAGGAGCGAGGCAAGCGCGCCTGGCTTCCCTTCTACAAATGAACCGATAAGCCGCTCCAAGGAGTCCGCCGTGCGGTATTCAGAAAGGTCCAGCCGGTGTATCGTGTCTTCGCTCCCGAAAAAAGATGCCGCAAGGGCCTTCGCCGTTTCCGTCTTGCCCACCCCCGTAGGCCCCAGAAACAGAAACGAGCCGAACGGGCGGTTAGGGTTGCCAATACCCGAACGCGCTCGGCGGAGCGCCCCTGCGACTGCGGCGAGCGCGTCGTCTTGCCCCACCACGCGCGCGCGGAGCGCCCCTTCAAGCGAAAGGAGCGCGGCGCGCTCGGTACTAGAAAGGGCGCCGACAGGCACCCCTGTGCGCTGTGCGATAATCGACAAAATGTCTGCCGCATGGACGGCCCGCCGCCCGTCCTTTTTCACCTGCGTGGCGGCTTCGTAGAGCACATCGGTTGCTTTGTCTAAAAGCGACTCGCCCATAAAGTAGCGCGCGCTTGCCTTCACCGCCGCCTCTACTGCCGGAAAGGTAAAAAAGAGCTTACTCCCCGCCTCAAGGCGCGCGGCTTCGTCTTCAAGGTACGGAAGCACGGCGCGCTCGTCGGGCGCGGGCACGAGTATGCGCTCAAAGCGCTTCATAAGTCCTGCATTTGGCTCAAGGGTGTGATGGAATGCGCCCATCTCGGCAAGCGCGATAAGCTGGATGGAAGACGATGCGAGGAAGTCGTCCAAGAGGTGCGCCGCGTCACTTCCAAGCGTTGCGGCGCTTGCCACAAAGACCGGAAAATCCGGAAGCACAATGATAAGATTCCCAGCTTTTTCAATTTCAGAAAAGAGCCGCGACAATTCCGCTTCAAACGCCATTTTCGTTTTGTGTTCGGCAATGAACGCGTCGGTGTCAAATACCACCAATCGCTTGTGTTCCAACTGTGGCAACACGGTGCCCTCTTGGATGCGCGCAGAGAGAAAGACAACAGCCGCCTCAAGCGGCGCGCCAGCACTCCCCACGAGAAGCGCGTTTGCTTCGCGCATGCGCGAGAGCACCCCTTCCGCCTGCTCGCCCGCGCTTCCTGCAAGGAGCGCCTCGCTAGAAGAAACGCGCGCAAAGGCGGGCACCAGCGAGAGGTCCTTTCCGTACCGCGCCAAGCGCCACGCGCTCCCATACGCCCAGTCCTTGCCGACACCGCGAATGCGCCCGAGGCGCTCGCGGCCCCAGAAGCGCCCCGCGCGGCGCCTATTTACGAGCCCGCGCTCCACCCATGCCGCCGCTCCCATAGCGGCGTCGGCAGACGCGCCCTGCTTCGCAAGGAACAGCGCCGCATCGGTATCGGCAGAAAAAATAGCGGCGATCAGGTCGGCGAGGGAAATGGTCTTTCCGTTGCGGGGAGCAACAACAAGCGCGCTCGCGGCGACCGTCGCGCGCGGCTTTTGCAAAAACTCGCGCACTGAATGAGGCGCCATACCAAGCCGGAGGATGATTTGTCCGCCGAGGAAACTTTCGGAAAAATCTCTAAACACATCGACATTAGAAAGCGACGAAACGAGCACTGCCGCGTCAAAAGAAAGAACGGGTTCGCTCTTCTCCCACCATGGTTCGCGAAGCAACAAAGGGAGTCCGTGACACGCAGACGAGTAGTAGCAGGCATTGACGGCAAAAAGCGCAAGGTAAAACGCAAGGGCTATGTAGAACAAGCCCGGTGCATACTGGATCGCCGCCAAAAACCCAGCGGAAACGGAAAGCCGCGCGGCGAAGGCAGGGCTCGCGCTAAAAATGGAAAACAGGAGTGCGCCGGCGAGAGTAAGCACCACGAGGAAGCCGAGCGTGCGCGCCGCGCGGCGGCGCGCTGGAAGCGGCATGAAGCGCTCCACGGCAACGCCGAGGCGGTATGGGCGTGCGAGCTGTTGGAGTTCGGCGAGAGTCATAGTGCGATAAGTGCGCGAACGCCGATGAAGAGTAAAAAGGCAATAATGAAGGGAAGCGCGAGCCACGCGGCGAGAGCCGCAACGGCGGCGAGGGAGGCGCACGCGAACGAAAGCGCGGCGAGGGCGAAAAGCCCGAGCCGCGCGGCAATGCCGACCGCCCGCATAGCCGCCCCCACAATCGCGCGGCCCACAAAGCTCCCTTGCGCCTCTCCCAACCGCTTCCACGGCACAAAAAACGAGCGCGCGAGAAGTTCTATAGAGAAGAAGTGCCACAAAAACCAAAAAATATTTGACACCGCGCGCGCAAGGTCTATCAGTGCGACGCTGTAGTGCCAGAAGAGATAGTGTGGAAAAAAAGAAAGAAAACTCACGGTACCAGTATATCACTTTCGCTTAAACACCACCTGGTCGCGGAAGCGGAGGTCCAGATATTGAAGCGGGGGCGAGACGGAGCCGTCGGCAATGCGGAGGTGTGCGGCGGCGAGCGTTGCGGGCAATTCCAAAAAGAGCGCGGCGGCTTCGGGCGACAACACAAAGCGCGCCTCGGCGCCGTTTGCAAGCGTAAATGACACATCACTCCCGTCGCCGCGCGCTACCTTTTCAACCGACAAGCCGACGCGTTCCGCGGCGGCAAGTACCTCACGGAGGATGGTAAAACGCCCTTCAGGGAGGTAGCGCGCGCCCGCGAGCGGCATGCCTCCGTAAAAGGTAATGGAAGATGTAGGCGGCGAATCGCCTTTCGCAGGTGTAAAGCCAAAGCCCTCGGTATCAATAAAGAGACAACCGTTATCGGCACACCATGTTGCAAACGGCTTCCGTTCCGA
This sequence comes from uncultured Candidatus Saccharibacteria bacterium, assembly GCA_964441855.1. Lineage (GTDB taxonomy): Bacteria > Patescibacteriota > Minisyncoccia > Phycocordibacterales > UBA10002 > UBA10002. The sequence goes on from CAYTVT010000028.1 coordinate 5,464, forward strand.
AACGGCAACGATGACGATAGCACCGCCCCGCATCGCGGTGGCAGACGCGATGCGGGGCGACGACGAAGCGACCGCCGCAGTAAGCGCCGCGCGCGGGTAGAAGAGTTTGTGGGTAAATGAAAAGAGGCGCACGCCTTGCCCTGCAAAGGCGTGCGCCACCTCTGCTTCTGCCGCGAGGCGCTCGTCGCGCGCGGCGCGGTTTATGCCCACCAAGGTTACCTGTGCGATTTGGAACGGCGCATAAAAAGAAAACCAAGAGAGCGCAAAGAACACGAGCGCAAGCAGCGACGCGCCAAAGAAAACACGCCACATTGTTCCCGCAAACTGGCGGTACCGCCGCCTCACCAACCCCCGAAACTTCGCCTGCATCATCTGCTTATTGTAACACTACTTTATTTCTTCCTTCCCGAAATACGGCACGAGGGCCTTCGGAATGGCGATGCTTCCGTCGGCGCGTTGATTGTTTTCTATAAGCGGAATAAGGAGGCGCGGGGTCGCGAGAGCGGTGTTGTTGAGCGAATGTGCAAACTTCGGCTTCCCATCCGGGTCTTTGTAGCGGATGTTCAAGCGGCGCGTCTGAAAGTCGTGGAAGTATGATGACGAGTGCGTCTCACGATACTTCTTTTCGGACGGGACCCACGACTCTATATCGTATTTCTTCACCTGCCCGAGCCCCAAGTCCCCGCCGCAATTTGCTACGACGCGGTACGGAAGCCCGAGCGACTGCATAAGCTCCTCGGCATTTGAGGTAAGCTCCTCGTGGAATTGCACGGAAGTTTGGTGACTTGCTTCGCAGAGCACCACCTGTTCGCATTTGAAAAATTCATGCACGCGCATAAGTCCCTTCGTGTCTTTGCCGTGGCTCCCCGCCTCGCGGCGGAAACACGGTGAAAACGCGATGACTTTTTTCGGCAACTCCTTTGCCGTAAACATCGCGTCCGCAAAATACGACATCACCGGCACTTCAGCCGTACCGGCAAGGTAGTCGCCGTCTTGCGTTTTATACAAATCATCTTCGCCCTGCGGCACATACCCCGTGCCGAGAAACGCCTCGCGCCGCGCGAGCGACGGCGCGAGCATCGGCGCAAATCCCTTTTTGATAAAAAAGTCCATGCAGAACCGCCAGAGCGCAAACGACAGCAACACGCCGTCGTTTTTCAGAAAGTATCCGCGAAATCCCGACACCGCCGCGCCGCGCTCAAAATCCGCCATGTCGTTTTTGAGCAAAAGCTCACTGTGGCTTTTGGGTTCAAATGGAAAAACCGGCTTCTCCCCCCATGTACGAATTTCTTTGTTTTCCGCATCATTCTCACCTTCCGGTACTGAAATGTCTGGAATGTTCGGCACCAAGAGCATAAGCGTCTGCCACTTTTGCATCGCCTGCTTCAGATGCTCTTCGTCTTCTTGCAAGCCCTTTTTTAAAAGACGCATCGCTTCCGAGAGTGCCTTGCGCTTTGCATCGTCTTTCGCATTCGCAATCTGCTCGCCGACACGGTTTTGCTCCGCGCGCTTGTCTTCCACCACCTTTAAAAGCGAGCGGCGCAAGTCGTCGGCGGCAATGAGTTCCTCCACGGCGAAAGCGATGCGCTTCTTCCGCGCCGCTTCGGCAACGAGTTCTTTATTCTCGCGAATGAATTTTATATCTAACATAAATACGCATGGTACAGTATAGCATCATGCGTACGCTGTCTACAAAAGAGTTCCCGCGGCGATTGCGGGAAATACCAGACCCGCCGGAAAAGCTTTGGGTAGAGGGCGCGTTACCGCCCG
>CAYTVT010000029.1:0-6663 GCA_964441855.1 uncultured Candidatus Saccharibacteria bacterium
ACGCCAGACGCGTGATAGATGCCGGAGCCGATTCCATATTTCTCGGCTCTATCGCAATGCTAGCCCCCACACAAGTCGCATCTACTGTTCGCGAGGCGCAAGCGTATGTACGCCGTCGCGTTTAATCATAACCCCAGCCATCTTTTGTGGTTGGGGTTGCTTTTTCCCCCTGTGTGTGTAGAGTAACGGCGGATACGAACAAACAAAAAACATTAAGCGTAAAGGAAAGATATGGCGCACCTCACTATATCCGCGCAGTGCAAAATTGGACAACACAACCGCTGTCCTGGCGGCGAGAGTTCGCGAGGGCCGGGTGGAGAAATTGTCTACGGCGGCTGGCGATGCATCTGCAGTTGCCATAACCCAAAACAGCCGCCGGTGACATTCAAACTTTTCAAACTCACCAACATCCAAAAGAAAATACTGAAAAAGGTGAAGCACACACTGGGGGCGCAGTAGCCGCCATCAACATACCGCCGAATGCTCGGCGGTTTTTTCATATCGTCAACACTAAACGCTCCAGAGCAATCTCAAAATCGTGCTTGCCGCGGTGGGAATCGTGGTAGAGTGAGACGAGACGGCCAGAAAGATGTTTAAGTTCGTCCACGCTCCATAAGTTGCTTGGGCGCACAGTGAGTATGTCCTTCACCTTCCAAAACAACATACCGTTAATACTTTCGGGGGCGTGGTTTTCTATAAGCGCTCTCTGGTAAAGCACCCACAAACTTTTCTTATCCCGCCTCCCGAGCGCATCCGCCAGCGCAAAGATAGCAGACTTTTCCTTTGACGCAGGAGGTTTCTTGTACTCCTGCGCGAAGTCCGCGTGTTTCGTAACCGCCCGCTTCACCTCGGCATCAAGCGCCCCTTCTGCAAAAATGAAGTGACTCGGCGATGCGGCAATGTCGGATAGGCGCGCGAGTATATACTCTCTCGCTTCCTCATTTTCAAACACGCCGAGAAGGTGCACGAGCGTCGTGTCGTGCAAAAGCCCTTGGCTTGCAAGTAAGTCGCTGAATGCTTCCGCATTCCAGTTCGCCTCGTGCATGCGAAATACCGCCGCGCGAGGAAATTGCGTTTGCAGGTCTTTGAGGCGCGCGCTGGCTTCAGCGCGCGCCGCTCCCCCATCTGTTCCGTAATAAAAATACAGCATGTTGATAAGTTGCTTGACTCTCTATAATGGCTTGCTATACTCTCTTGTACAAATGGCTTCGGCCCGACTCCGCCTCACGGTGGAGGAAATTAAGGAAAAACTCAAGGTAAAAGTGCCTTGAGTTTTTTCATGAGCGCGCCAAAATCATCACGCCCTATGAAGCCGATGTGCCGGCTTAAGCGTCGTGCATCAATAATGCGAAGTTGCGATAGCAATGCAACACTGGTAATTCCCGGTACAAAAGAGAAAGAATAATAATATTTTTCTGCTTTTTTCTTTCTCTTTTTTGCGGCCTTAGTAAGCGGAACGGTCCAAAAGATTTCATTATTAAACTTGCGTATGACAATAACAGGTCGTTGAAACTCACCGCCAGCGCCGTCTTGCTCAAACCCTACATTCACTCCGATGGCGCAAAACCAAATCTCCCGCTCGTGGAAAAATGGCCGGCGCACTATCGCATTCACTACCGACTTCTTTTCGTGCCACTTTCTGTACTCTTTTTTCATTTCGAGTATTTTAACACAATCAGAAATCAGAGATTTCTCATCTCCCCCCAGTTTTTGCCGATGCACGCCTCTACCACGAGCGGTACGCCGCGCGATTGGTCGTGGGTGAGGACGCTTTCCATGACGCGCTGTATGTGGGGCGACAGCTCTTTTACTCGTTCTTCTTTCACCTCATACACCAACTCGTCATGCACTTGCAAAATGAGCGATGCGTCTTTTCTCAATTTTTCCTTCTCCAGAAACGCATCGACCGCAACCATGGCAAGTTTAATGATGTCTGCCGCCGTGCCCTGAATCGGAGCGTTGATTGCCTGCCGTTCCGCCGCCGCGCGGATGTACGGGAGCGCAGAGTTAAGCGCTTCAAAGTAGCGGCGGCGGCCAAAGAGCGTCTCGGTGTAGCCGCGCGAGCGCGCGGCGGCCTTCGCCTCTTCCATGTAGCCAGCAAGCGCCGGGAAGCGCGCAAAATAGCCGTCTAAATACCTTTGTGCGTCCTCGCGCGACACGGCGCTCCCCCCTTCTGTGAGCGCTTGCCGCAACGCGTTCACGCCCATGCCGTAGAGGATGCCGAAATTGATGACCTTCGCTTGCCGCCGCATATCTTTCGTTACCCGTTCGAGCGCGATGCTAAACACTTCCGCCGCCACTGCCGTATGCACATCTTCGCCTTTTTTAAAAATCTCTATAAGCTTCGGGTCGCCGGAAAGAATTGCCGCAACGCGCAGCTCAATCTGCGAGTAGTCAAAAGCGAGAAGTAAGTGCCCGCGCCCTGCAACAAAGGTGTTCCTAATGCGCCGCCCGCGGGCGGTTTGTATTGGAATGTTCTGCATGTTCGGATTTTCCGACGACATACGCCCCGTCGTGGAACCCGCCGATACGAAACGCGCATGCAGACGACCGTCTTCCCCAACAAGTTCGGGAATCGGGTCTATGTAGGTAGAAAGGAGTTTCTGAAACTCGCGGTATTCCAATACATTCGCAATAATCGGATGCGCGTCGCGGAGCTTCTCTAGCTCGCTCTCGCGCGTAGAGAGAGCTCCGCCCGCGGTCTTTTTCTGCCGGAGTGGCTTCAACCTCAGTTTAACGAAAAGCGTTTCGCCCAATTGTTTTGGTGAATTGATATTAAACTCGCTCCCCGCCAATTTCCATATCGCCTTTTCAAGAGTCGCGAGTTCAGCGTGATATTCGACAGAAAGTTTTTTGAGATATGCCGTATCAACCGCAACCCCGCACGCATTCATTTTCTCTACGACCGGTACAAGTGGTTTTTCTATTGTTTCAAAAATGCGCGACAGTCCTCGGGTCTTGAGTTCTGCAAAGATTTTCGCGCGCGCAACCGCAACATTTCTCGTTTCCGCAAAAGTAAAAACATCCTCCGCGGTCGGGTTGGTTAGAGTGGAATTGATGAGCCAGAGGGCGACTGCTAGGTCTGCAGGAACTTGTTCTTGTTTTTTTTCTGTCTTTTCTTTTTCTTGAATCATGCCTCTTGTTTCTTGAATCTCACCCACTGCTTCCCGCAACCGCCCCCCCAAATTCCGAAACTCCAATTCTTGAAACAACGCCTCCGCCCGTGCCATATCTACACTCTCTCGCCATGGTTTCTCGTGAAGCTCAAACGCAATCGGCACATCGCGGCGAATAGTGCCGAGAATTTTGCTAAACTCCGCGTCCTCCATCCCCCCATCCAAAAGCGACACCGTGCGCGCCTTGATTCCTTTCTTCTCAAACGCGCCTTTATCTTTCTTGAGCGCTTTGTAGATGTCTTCAATGGCGCCAAATTTTTGTATAAGCTCCGTCGCCGTTTTGTCGCCAATACCCTTAACGCCTTTTATATTATCCGACGGGTCGCCTTTGAGCCCTTTAAAGTCCGGCAACAATGCGGGCCCGAAACCGTAGCGCTCTTTCACTTTTTCTTCATCATACAAGATTGTATCGTTGATGCCTTTTTTGAGCGTATATACCTGCACGCGCGTACCGTCCACGAGCTGGAGCGTGTCCATATCCCCAGACGCAATGATTATGTCTACATAATCATTGCGAGGTTTTAATTTTGAATTTTTAATTTTTACTTGCTCAACAATCGTACCGAGAATGTCGTCTGCTTCAAACCCCTCGCGGTCGTAGATAGGAATGCCGAATGCTATAAACACATCGCGTGAACGCTTCATCTGCGAAATGAGTGCCTCGTCTGCCTTCGCGCGCCCCTCTTTGTATTCTTTGTACGCTTTGTGCCGAAAGGTCGGCTTCGGCAAATCGTACGCCGCCGCGATGTAATCGGGTTTTAAATCGGCAATAATTTTAATGAGCATCGCGGCGAGCCCGTAGAGCCCGCCGGTCGGCTCGCCTTTGGAGTTGTGGAACTCGGGCAGCGCATGGTACGCGCGATGCAATATCGCGTGCGCGTCTATAAGCACGAGCCGTCTGGTGCGCTCCTTCATGCGGCTATTGTAGCGCGATTTTTCTGGTTGTGTCGTCTTTGTACTCAAAGTAGATTTTGCGTGCATCGGTTGGCAATATATCGGCAACGCGGTCGGCCCACTCTATAAGGATAAGGTTTGCGGGGTTTGCCGCAAGATCGCGCCAACCGAGCTTTTCTAAATCCGCGCCGTTCTCTAGCCGGTACGCGTCTATGTGGACAAGGGTAGTAAAATTTTTATAGTTTTTAATTTTATAATTTTTAATTAACACAAAAGTGGGGCTTTGGACGGAGCCGGTAACGCCGAGCGCTTGTGCAATCTGTTGTACAAACGAAGTCTTGCCGCTTCCAAGGTCGCCGTACAACCCGACAATAGTTGCTTGCCCCGAGCGGAGTCGAGGGGAAAGTCCCGCGAGAAACTCGCGCGCGAACGCTGCGGTGTCAGCAATATTATAAGAAGTTTTCTGCATAAGAAAAGGCGTTCTGATTGTATCAGAACGCCTTTGTGAAATCCCGCACCTATGGAACCCTGAATCCGACCCCGAAGAGTCGGCGGCACTCTCTTGAGCGTGCCGGCATTCGCGCGTACGAATACCCGGAGTGTCCATACCCGCCATATCCGTACCCATACGGATACCCGTAGGGTTGTTCCACGACCACCACCGGCGGCTGGGGATGCCCCTCTTGGACGCTTTGCCCCGACGGCACCGAGGTTGGAATGGGGTCTTTCTCCCCAATTAACAACCCGAGCAAACTGTACCGCCGTTGCGGCTTCAGGAAGTTCTGGGTCTGGGTGTTCACGACCGAAGTCGTGTTTGTGCCGGTGGTGGTCACCGATGATGTCTGGTTGGTAATGGTGTACATCGGCGCGTGCGTTCCCGCGCTTTTTGGCGCCGTGGCGCACCCAGAAAACAAGACGAGTGCCAGAAACAAAACAATGACAAAAAACAAACAGCCAAAAAAATCTTTCATTACTTCTTTCATTTTTTCTCTCCGTAAAATGTTTCAGATTTCAGTCATTTAGTTGACCGCTATCTACTATACAGTATAGCACCTCTCATATATATTGTCAAGCACTTTGCGAGCCCCTTTTTGCCCTTATTCTGCGCTATAATAAAAATACCCCTTCACCTTTCCTCCTGCCCTTATCCTAAGGGGAGGTGGCGAGCGAAGCGAGACGGAGGGGTGGATTCCTCTTTATGCCTATATCATTTTCCGAAGAAAAGCAGAACGAGCAATTGAAAGGCCTCCGCGAGCGCGAGGAGCGCGAGCTGGTGCAAACGCAAGCCGAAAAAGCGGGTATCCCCTACATAGACCTTACTCCCACCCCGATTGAGCTAGATGCGCTACGCCTCATTCCCGAAACCGAAGCGCGAGCGGCGCAAGCGGCGGGGTTTGCCTTGCAGGGCAAGAAAGTGAGCGTTGCGGTATTCTCGCCCGAAAAGAAAGAAACAAAAGCTGCACTGAAAAAGCTCGCGGGTTCCGGATACGAAGTAGCGCTCCACATGGCGGAGCGGAAGGGCTTGGAAAAGGCGTTTGCGCGCTACAAAGATCTTTCCTTCGCGCACGAAGCGCAAACGGGCTCCATTAGCATTGCTGACAGTGAAGTGTCGGCGCAAGCAAAAAATCTGAAGACGGTCGCCGACATTGCACAGGTACTCCGCGAGGAACTGGCGTCAAAACAATCATCCCGTGTCTCACGAATGGTAGAAACGCTCCTTGCGGGAGCTCTGGCGACCGGTGCCTCCGACATCCACCTAGAGCCGGAGGAAGCGGCGGTACGAGTGCGCCTGCGTCTTGACGGTATGTTAAGCGACCTTGCGGCAGTCCCGAAAGACGCCTTCCAATTTATCCTCTCGCGCATCAAGCTCGTCTCGGGGCTGAAGCTCAATGTCCGCGACGAAGCGCAAGACGGGCGTTTCGGCGTGAAGCTTGCGGGGGTGGAAATAGAAATACGCACTTCCATTATTCCGGGCGCCTACGGCGAATCGGTGGTGCTCCGAGTGCTAAACCCAGCAACCATTGCGGTTAAAATGGAAGACCTCGGCATGCACCCGAAACTGCATGCGCTTGTGGAGAAAGAAATTAAAAAGCCAAACGGAATGATTTTGACGACTGGCCCCACCGGAAGCGGCAAGACGACTACACTTTACGCCTTCCTGCGCAAAATCTATACACCCGAAACCAAGGTGATTACGATTGAAGATCCGATTGAATACCACCTGCAAGGAGTTGTGCAAACGCAAGTGGACGCTGACGAAAAGTACACCTTTTTAGAGGGACTCCGCTCGGCGCTCCGGCAAGACCCCGATGTAATCATGGTCGGCGAAATTCGCGACAGCGAGACCGCTGGCGTCGCGTTAAATGCTTCGCTCACGGGGCACATGGTGCTTTCCACGCTTCACACGAACAATGCGGCAGGCACATTCCCCCGGCTTATAGACCTCGGCGTGGACCCAAAGATTATGAGTTCGGCGGTCACACTTGCGCTCGCGCAACGGCTCGTGCGCACGCTCTGCCCCCACTGCAAAAAAGAAGCGCCGCTCACGGCAGACGAAAAAAAGCTCGTGTCGCAAACCCTCTTGGGGCTTCCG
>CAYTVT010000030.1:0-5969 GCA_964441855.1 uncultured Candidatus Saccharibacteria bacterium
CCCCTTTATAAACGCCTCTGCGTACGCAAAGGGTTTAAATGCCGAGCCGGGCTGTCTGCCAGCAAGCGCGACATTGAAGTTTCCGTCTATTAATGGGTCAAAATAGTCGCGCGAGCCGACGAGGGCGAGAATGTCGCCGGTTTTCGGGTCAATCGCGACCAATGCGGCATTTTCAGCGTTAAACTTTTCTTCGTTTTCAATGGCATATTTTTTAACGATAAGTTCTGCAAGTTCTTGCAAGCGCCAGTCAAGGGTCGTTACCACACGAAGCCCGCTCTCGGCAACTCCATCGCCATATTTTTGCACCAGTTCTTCGCGGACCATGAGGGTAAAGTGGGGCGCTTTGATGCCGTACGGGTCAAGCGGCTCAAACGCCACGGTTTCGTTTTGCGCCGCCTCATATTCTGCGGCGGTAATAACGCTCGATTCGCGCATGCTGGCGAGCGCCACATTTTTACGCTCCTCAAGCCGCGCTTTGTTGGTGCCGTAGGGCGAGAAGTAGGTGGGAGCGTTGGGGAGCGCGGCAAGGTACGCCGCTTCGGCAAGTGTTACATCTTTGGATGGCTTGTTGAAATAGGCGCGGCTTGCTTCCTCAATACCATAGATATTACCTCCATAGGGGGCCTCGTTTAAATAGAGCGCGAATATTTCATCTTTAGTCAGCACCTTCTCCAACTTCAGCGCAAGCACCCACTCTTTGAGCTTCCGCGATATTTTCTTTTCGCCGGTGAGGAGGGAGTTCTTCACTACCTGTTGCGTGATGGTAGAACCTCCCTGTCCGAAACTGCGGCTACCAAGGTTTGCAAGGACAGCGCGTAGTATCGCCTTCGGTTCAATGCCTCGGTGCTCGTAAAAACGCGCATCCTCAAGCGCCACCGCCGCTTGTTTGACATAATCGGAAATTTCTTCAAACGCAACCACGCGCCGTTTAACGCCGCGGTGTAGGTCGTAGAGGAGCACCTCGCCGGTTCGGTCATATATTTTGGTGGATTCGCTGACGCGCCGCTCCGAGAGCGACGCAAGGTCGGGGATGCGAAAGCTCGCAATCCAAAGTGCCCCGCCCCCCGCCGCGAGAAAGCAAAGCGAGAATAAAAAAACAACCGCACGGCCCCAAAATCGTTTCTTTTTATGCCGCATAAACCCATACTAGCATACCTGCCTTTTGTGGTAAGATGCGGGTATGAAAAAAGGAAACGCGACTCAAGAATTGCTGGCGCGAGGGGTGGAGAGAATATTCCCGAGCTGTGAGTTTGTGGAAGAGCGGCTTGCGAAGGGCGGGGCGCTTTCGGTGTATCTCGGCATTGATCCGACGGGGCCCACGCTCCATATCGGGCACCTAATTCCTCTTTTGAAACTGCGCGACTTTCAGCAAGCTGGGCATACAGTAATACTTCTCATCGGCGACTTTACCGCCACCATCGGCGACCCGACCGACAAACACGCGGTGCGTCAGAAGCTGACGCGCGAAGAGGTGCTTGCGAATGCGGCTGCGTACCAAGCACAAGCTCAGAAAATCATTTCGTTTGAGGGCAACAATGCGGCAAGGGTTCAGTACAACTCAACATGGCTTGCGAAGCTCTCTTTTGCCGAGGTGTTGGAACTCGCTTCGCACATCTCGTTTGCAGATGTCGCGAAGCGCGACATGTTTCAGAAACGGCTTGCGGAAGGGAAAGAACTTTATTTCCACGAGACCTTCTACCCCATGATGCAAGGGTACGACAGCGTGGCTCTGGGAGTAGATGGCGAGGTGGGCGGCAACGACCAGACCTTCAATATGCTGGTCGGGCGCGACTTGGCGAAGAAACTGTCGGGTAAAGAAAAATTTGTAGTGGCGATGAAGCTTCTTGCCGACGCAGGTGGCGTCAAAATGGGCAAGACCGAAGGAAATATGGTTGCCTTTCGAGATGCACCCGCCGAGGCGTTTGGGAAGATTATGAGTTGGCCCGATGTGATGATAGAGCGCGGCTTTGAGCTCTGCACGCGGGTTCCGATGAATGAAGTGCCGCGCGGTGGAAACCCCAAAGACGCGAAAATGCGTCTCGCGTACGAGGTTGTGGCGCTCATACACGGCGCCTCCGCCGCACGCGCCGCACAGGAGAGTTGGGAAGGCACATTCTCTCGTGGCGAGCCGGAAGAGTTTATAAACATTCCGCGGGCGGGCGCGGCAGATGCGCTTGTGGAGAAAAAAGTTATCGGCTCAAAATCCGACTTGCGCCGCTTGATTGCCGAAGGAGCGGTAACGGATATTCTAAGCGGCGAAAAACAAGGAGAGGGCTTTCTGAAAAGCCCTCTCCCCGGAAAGTACCGCGTCGGCAAGCACCGGTTTGTACAGATTATCTAACGCGTGCTTCGCGTTTTCTACACCCACTCTTCATTTTCGCCTCCAATCTCGGGAGTCGTCTCCTCCTCGTCTTCTTCTGCCTGCACGGTCGGGTCAAGTTGTTCCTCATCCATATTCTTTTTATGTTTTATCTTATAAAAAGATACGCAGATAGTTGTAGCAGATTAGATTTTCCGCGCAAGTCGGGGTGTGGAAAACTCAATGACGAAAGAAGATTATGCGCCATAGAGATTGCTATGCGTATCTATGTCAATAAGGCGCACTGTGCTTTTGTCATATTCTTCATAGATTAGTCGATAATCGCCGGTAATGTTGATGCTACGGTAATTGCGGAGCGGGCCTGAGAGGGCATGGTTGTGTAATTGTATATCGTGTGGATTTTTTGAAAAGACTCGAATGCGCGCCGTAAGAGCGCGTTGTATCTTGTGGGGGAGTTTCTGCGCGTTTTTCTTAAACCGTCGGCTGTAGGTGATGGTCACTGCGGCAGACCCAAATCTTTAATAAGCGCTTCCGCATCGGCAAACATCCTCGGACTTTTTTCTCTATCCATCTCATCGCTGACACTCTTCCACAACGCTATCTTTTCTTTGGTGGGGCGCGGTTCTGCCGATACGGTAATTTCGCGCTCGCGCACAAACTGGCGCAGGAACGCATTAATTACCGTGGTGAGCGGCACACCCAACTCGTGAGCGGTGCGTTTCGCATCCCCGCGGAGCCGCTTTTCTGTTTTTATAGTCAGGGTGGTGTTCATACCCTTATACTACTATTGGTATTTTTTGTGTCAATGGGCTTCCGCCACTTTTCCGACGCCAGGCAGGTGAGGCCTATGGCGAGTGCGTCGTATTCGTCGTCGAGGCGCTTTTTCTGGGGGAGCGAGAGCAATTTGTGCACCATCTCCGCTACTTGCCGTTTGTCGCTTCTGCCATAGCCGGTAACGGCAATTTTTATCTGGAGAGGGGTGTATTCAAAAACAGGAAGCCCCGCAGAAGCGGCTTCGTATAAAATAACGCCCCGCGCCTCCGCAACTTTCATTGCTGTTTTTTGGTTGGAAAAAAGAAAGAGCGTCTCAATTGCGATCGCCTCGGGCTTCCACGCGGCGATCGCCTCCTTCACCTCGCGGCCAATGTGCGCGAGCCGCGCGGCGTGTGCCTGCTTTTTGTCGGTTGTCGCACATGCCGAAAAAAGCGCCGCCTCCCGCCCATTTTGTTTTTCTACTATCGCTATACCAAGGCGGTCGTAGCCGGGGTCTATGGCGAGAACTTTCATACTATTCCGCATTCGTAAAAACTTCTTGCACATCATCGTGCGCTTCTAGCTTTTCCACAAGCGTTTCCAATTTCGCCAGGTCTTTGTCGGCAATGGGGGTGGTGGTTGTCGGCTTCCAACCGTCGGCCGTCTTTTCAAACGCCCACGCCGCCGCGCCGGGGGAGGCAAGGTTGCCGTCGTTTTCGGCGAGCACATGCTTCAGTTCGTTAGACACGCGGTTGCGGCTATCGGTCAGCACTTCTATAAGGAGCGCTACTCCGCCCGGCCCATATGCTTCGTAGAGCACCGGTAGAAGCGCCGCGCCGCCCGCTTCGGTCGCTTTCTTCACGGCACGCTCAATGTTGTCGCTCGGCATATTTTCCTTCCGCGCGCGCTCTATGGCGGCGCGGAGCGCGGGCGCATCTCTATTGACACTTGCTTGCCCTGAGCTTGTCGAACGGGCGGCGCGCGCTTCGTTGGTAATTAGCTTTGCAAACTTAGAAAACGCCTGACTTTTCTTCGCGTCGGTCTTACCTTTCTTCTCTCGAATTTGCGACCATTTATTATGACCAGACATATGTACATTCTAACTTTTCTCCCAGATATATTCAAAAATCGCGCGGAAGGTGTCGGCGATGTATGTGCCCTCTACCAGAATGTTATTGACACCTGTTTTAAGGGGTGTATGATATTATCATACTATAAAATCATACTTTATATTATGACCACGCTTTCCATACCCATAACACCTGAACTAGAACTGTTTGTAGAACAGGAAATTAAGCAAGGCCGCTCGCCGAATAAAGCGGCGGTGGTGCGGCGCGCGCTCCATCGGCTCGCGGAAGAAGAAGCGGTGCAAGTCGTGCTCCGCGCCCAAGCGGAGCCGGTTCTTCGCGGTGATTTACGAGTGCTAGCTAAACAACTCCGCGCACAATGATACGGGTGGCTTACAAAGCGACCTTCGTGCGTCAGTTTGATAAGTTAGAAACCGCCTTACAGGCGGAGGTGTTAGAAAAAGTGGCTCTGTTCCAAAATACCGGCCATCACAGACAGATCAAGGTACATAAATTGCATGGGCGTCTTAAAAATTGCTACAGTTTTTCCGTTAATTATCGGTTTCGCATTGTGTTTGAGTATCTTTCTAAAAATGAAGCGGCATTACTTGCCGTTGGCGACCACGAGGTGTACCGATAATACGCTTACACCAATGTCTGCTTCACCCACTGCACATGCTCGTACGCCTTTGGTGTAGCACGCCGGCCGCGCGGCGTTCGCTCAATCAAGCCCAGTTGCAGAAGGTATGGCTCGCTTACCTCTTCTATCGTCGCCTCTTCTTCCGAGAGCGCGGCGGAGAGGGTGTTTAAACCGACTGGTCCGCCGCCAAATTTCTGAATAAGGGTTTCCAAAACCGCACGGTCGGAGGCGGTAAGCCCTAGCGCATCTATACCCAAGAGTTCTAGCGCTTCGCCGACCATCGCTTCCGTCAGTGTGCCGCGCCGGAGTTGCGCGAAGTCGCGGCAACGCTTCAAAAGGTAATTGCCGACGCGCGGAGTGGCGCGGCTGCGCTCTGCTATCGCGCGCACTGCAGGAGCTTCTATGGCGACTTCCAGCAGTTTTGCAGAGCGGCGCACAATCTCTTCAATTTCTTTTGGTTCATAAAACTCCAGCCGATGCACCCCGCCGCCGAAGCGGGAGCGCAGGGGAGAAGAGAGGAGCGCCACGCGCGTCGTTGCGGCAATGAGCGTAAATGGCGGCAGTTCCAGCTGTATCGTTCGCGCCGACGGCCCCTTGCCGATAATAATATGAAGCTCGCCGGTCTCCATGGCGGGGTAGAGCACTTCTTCAATAGAGCGGTTTAAGCGGTGTATTTCGTCTATAAACAAAATGTCGCCGGCAGACAGGTTGGTGAGAATTGAGGCGAGGTCGCCCACCTTTTCTATCGCGGGCCCCGAGGTGGACTTCATCTGCGCGCCCATTTCTTTGGCGATTAAGTGCGCCAAAGTCGTCTTGCCGAGCCCGGGCGGACCGTAAAAGAGAATGTGTTCCGGCGGGTGCTTGCGTTCCGCCGCGGCTTTGAGGAGGATTTTGAGATTTTCGGTAATCTTTTTCTGCCCGATGTACTCTTTCCACGACGCAGGACGGAGCGCGGCGTCTAAAAAGGCGTCTTTGCGAGTGCCGCCCCCGCTTTCTTCATGTGCGTTTTGCACGGGCATAATGTTTGACAATAAAATTAAACTATGCTAGGATACATTTCGTATTCTATTCAAGTACGCGAATCTCTAAGCAATAGAACCTTCGGGTTTTTTGACGCTTCGTCATGGATGTTCCGGCAGGACGCTTTACGGTTTTCTACGGGAACACTCCGCAGAGCTGTGTTTTGCTT
>CAYTVT010000031.1:0-5843 GCA_964441855.1 uncultured Candidatus Saccharibacteria bacterium
GGATAAGGCAAAATTCCTCGGAGGGGAATTTTGCCGGTTCCGCGGAAGCATATTCCGAACGGTTATTAAATGAACTGAAACTCCTTAAACACCTCTTCGTAGAGCTTCACGACGCGGCGCGCTTCGCGGTCGGAGAGGAGAAACTCGCTCCCCTCGTGCGCCACTTGGTTGCGTATTTTGTGCGCCTCCCATGCGAGCGATAGGGTCGCAAAGTCGCTTTGCTCAATCTTTTTTAATTTCTCGCCGATGCTCTCGCCGCGATACCTAAGCGCATCCAAAAGTTCGTCCAGCAAAATGTCGGCTTCCAAAATCGCCAACCGCCAGTTGGCGGGGTTTTCGGAAGTAATATGCTCCTGCACCTTCTCCCACTTGGGGTTTCGCGGACCTTCTGCCGTAGCGCCGTTTTCTCCCTGCGCGGGCGCTATCTCCACGAGCCCGGCAAACAATGCTTCTTCCCGAGCGCGGATTTGGCGAATGCGGATGATTGAGTAGCCGATACCCGTGAGCAGTGCGAGTGAAATCCAGGTAGATATGCCGCTCACACGAGCTAAAAACTCCCGCAACCACTCAAGCGCCACGATAAGGAGCGGCAAGGACACCGCGCCGATGAAAAAGTCATACACCTTTTTAAACAGATACTCCGGATTTAGAAAATTGATTTGCATAATTCAAGAAGCGAGTCGTCCGCGCCCCGAGGCGCCATAAGCTGGAGCCCGAGCGGGAGCCCGGCTT
Organism: uncultured Candidatus Saccharibacteria bacterium; assembly: GCA_964441855.1. Taxonomy (GTDB): domain Bacteria; phylum Patescibacteriota; class Minisyncoccia; order Phycocordibacterales; family UBA10002; genus UBA10002. Next base: position 733 of record CAYTVT010000031.1, read on the forward strand.
TCGTCTTCCCCGACGGAATGGAAATCGCGGGAATGCCCGCAAGGTTTGCCGTCACGGTAAAGATATCGGCAAGATACATGGACAAGGGGTCTGTCTTTTCGCCGACTTTCCACGCAGGCGTTGGGGAGGTCGGCATGGCTATTATAGCAACATTTTGAAATGCATCATCAAAATCGGCGCGAATTTGAGCGCGCGCCGCGAGCGCTTTGCCATAGTATGCGTCGTAATAGCCCGCAGAGAGGACGAAGGTGCCGAGGATAATGCGACGGCGCACTTCCGGACCAAAGAGCGCGCGTGTCTTGAAATAGTCGTCAATACCGTTCTTTCCTTCAATACGCGGGCCATAGCGCATGCCGTCAAACCGCGCGAGGTTCGCCGATGCCTCCGCGGGCGCAATAATATAGTACGCCGCAAGCGCGTACTGGAACGAGGGCAGTTTTATATCCACAATCGCCGCCCCCGCCTTTTCCAGTTTCGCAATCGCCTCGTTAAAATTGGCGAGTACTTCTGTGTCTACCCCTTTCGTCTCTACAAAACTTCGCGGGATTCCAATTCTTAATTTTTGTGTTTTGTGCTCTGTATTTTGTACTGCTATCTCTATTGAGGTGCTGTCTAATGGGTCTTTGCCGCGAATACAATCAAAAATAATTTGGGCGTCTTCTGCGGTTTTGGTAATTGGCCCGATGCAATCAAGCGACGAGCCGTAGGCGATAAGCCCCGAACGCGATACAGCGCCGTATGTTGGCTTGAAGCCCACCACCCCGCAAAAGCTCGCGGGCTCCCGCACGCTCCCTCCCGTGTCCGAACCAAGCGCCGCGAGCGCTAAATCCCCTCCTACCGCCGCGGCGCTTCCACCAGAAGAGCCGCCTGCAACCCGCGCAGTGTCGTGCGGGTTTTTGGTAACGCCGTATGCAGAGTTCTCGGTAGAGCCACCCATCGCAAACTCATCGCAGTTGGTACGGCCAAGAAACACTGCTCCCGCGTCTTTGAGTTTTTTGATTGCCGTCGCGTCATACGGCGCGACATACCCTTCCAGTATTTTGGAGGCGGCAGAAACGCGCCTGCTTTGTATTAAAATGTTGTCTTTGATTGCGAGAGAGATACCGGTGAGTATTCCCGCCTTCCCCGCCTTTATTCGCGCGTCTGCTTTTTTCGCTTGTTCGCGCACATCATCAAAAACCTCCAGATAAGCATTCAGCTCTTTGTTCTCTTTTTCAATGCGTTCAAGGTATGCCTCCGCGAGTTCAAGAGCAGAAAACTCGCCGCCCACGAGCGCAGTGTGAGCTTTGGGAATCGTCAATGTGGCGAGATTGATAGTCATGCTAATGCTTTCTTCGCTAAAGCAACGGCGCCTTCTTTGGTCTTTGCCGCAACGGTAAAAAGCTTGTTGTGGCAAAAGACAGCGTCGGGAACGCCCGAAATTGTTGCGAGTTCTTCATTGCATTTTCCCGCCCACGCTTCCGGAAACGAGACACGCGAGGCAAAAGAATTAGCGCGCGCGCACACCGTGTGCGCGCGCCAATTCCCCGCCGCCCCCCGGTCGGGCGTTACCACAAAAAGCGGCTCTGGTTTCTCCATCAACAGAGCGCTCCATTCGTATTTTGCATCCAACACGATAATGCGCTTGTCTGCCGCCGCTTCGTACGCTGTTTGGACGCGGCGCTTGCCTTCCAACGTATCGCGCGCATGCGCAATTTCGCGAAGGAGCACGGCGCTCGCAACCGCCTGCGCTTCCGCAAACGCGGCATCAAGGGAGCGTGTGGGTTCGTTCCACGACGGCTCAAAAGCAAAGACGACTTTTTGGAGCGTATAAGGAAACGGGGGCGTGTCGGCGTAGGTGCCGAGCGCCACGCCGTTGTCGTGTGCATCTATCGGCTGGACTAACACCTCGTCCACAAGCGCCGCAATATCGGCGGAGCCGGCAACCGAAACGCCGAACTTCTTCCACACCAGCCCGAATGCCGCATACGGGATGCCGTTCTCTCTAGCGCCCGCGCCGCCCGGCTGGTGGTGGTCAAAGCGGTTGCGCGCCTCGTCGTATTCACCTCCGACATCAAACACAATGTCTCCCTGCGCAATCGTCTCCGCGTCACGACTGCGGACAACCATCGCCTTCCCATGCAGGTGCAGAAAAAGCGCGGCGCAGGCAAATACATCGTCTGCATGGAAGCCGCCGTCATGCGTCACTATTGTTTTTGTAGGTACGCTCATTTTTTCGCCAGCTCGTCAAGCCGCGCTTCCATGTGGGCGATGTGCGCGTGGAGCTCTTTCAACTTCGCTTCTTCTTCTTCTATTTCCTTCTCCGTTTTTTCTGCAAGCTTCTTTTCGTGCTTGAGCCCCGTCAAGATAATGCGGTTGCTGATGAAGAACGACACAAGGAGCCCGGTGAGCAAAAGCCCCGCGACCGACAGAACGAGCGACACTCCTGGAGAAAAGAGGATGCCCCAAATGCCGCCCTGTTCGGCGAGCATGTCGGCGGTCAGCCACACCGCGCGCCAAAAGAGAACGACGAGTACGCCGCCCACCATCGCGTAGACAATAGGCGCGCGCGACAGCCCCGCGCGCGTCTTGTCTTCCAACTTATCAAAAAATTTCACAAGAGGAGTCATAGAGATAGTATAGAACGCTTTATGCGAAGGTGCAAAACTTATTTCCCATGACACTTTTTATATTTCTTACTTGAACCACAAAAACACGGGTCGTTACGGCCGAGTTTTGGTGCTCCTATCCCGATATTGCCGTGACCGCCGTACGATTCGGGACTAATCCCAGTCGCCACAGGCGCTACGACAGCATCCGCGCCGATGCCTTGCAAGACGCGTAAGATATGCTCCACCATTGACGCTTGGAGCCCCTTAAACAAGCGCAAGCCCTCGGTGCGGTATTCTACAAGCGGGTCCCGCTGGCCGTATGCGCGCAAGCTGACACTCCCGCGCAAATGGTCCATCGCCTCCAAGTGCTCCACCCAGAAAAAGTCCACCGATTGGAGTACGAGCCGACGCACCGCGGGTATGAACTCTGGCCCGAGCGCCGCGCGCTTTTCGGCAACTATTTTCTCCGCCGCCTCGTTTCCGCGTGTCAGTTCCACAAGGTACTCCTCTACTTTTGCATCATCACCCACAAGCATCGCGCGGCGCCTGCCGTACACGATGCTTCGTTGATGGTTTAAGACATCGTCATATTGGAGCACATGTTTCCGCGCGTCAAAATTAAACCCTTCAATTTTGGTTTGCGCGGCTTCAAGCGAGCGGTTGATGAGCGCGTTCTCAATCGGCTCGTCTTCGGGAATCTTAAACGAGCCCATGAGACGCTTAATCATGTCGGAAGCGAAAATGCGCATGAGCGAATCCTCAAGCGACACGAGAAACTGCGTCTCGCCAGGGTCGCCCTGCCGCCCACTCCTGCCGCGCAGCTGATTGTCTATGCGGCGCGCCTCGTGCCGCTCGGTGCCGATAACCGCAAGGCCTCCATGCGCCTTCACCGCTTCGTACTCCTCTTTCGTCGCCGGGTTGCCGCCAAGTTTAATATCCACCCCGCGGCCCGCCATGTTGGTCGCAATCGTTACGCTCCCGCGCTTCCCCGCCTGCGCGATAATCTCGCCCTCGCGCTCGTGGTTTTTGGCGTTTAGCACTTCGTGCTTTACCCCCGCGCGCGAAAAGTAGCCCGATAACACTTCGTTTTTCTCAATAGACGCGGTGCCGACAAGCACTGGCTGGCCATTCTCTTGGAGTTTCTTCACCTGCTTTGCGAGCGCCGTAAACTTGCCGCGCTCGGTTTGAAAGATAAAGTCGTTCCTGTCGCGGCGCGCGATGGGGCGGTGCGTTGGAATTTCCACGACCGACAGCCCGTACACTTTGAAGAACTCTTCCGAGCTCGTCTTCGCCGTACCCGTCATGCCCGACAACTTTTTGTACTGGCGAAAATAGTTTTGGAAGGTGATAGATGCGTAGGTGCGCGATTCTTTTTGTATGGTCGCCCCTTCCTTTGCCTCTATCGCTTGGTGGAGCCCCTCGCTCCAGCGCCGCCCGGGCATCAAGCGCCCGGTAAACTCATCCACAATAATTACTTCGCTCCCCTTTACCACATACTCTTTGTCGCGGCGGTAGAGCGCTTTTGCCTTGACTGCCGTTTCAAGGTGGTGCACGAGCTTCACACCTCCCTCAGCGTACAGATTTTCAATGCCGAGCATTTTTTCTGCCTTTTCAATACCCTTTTCCGTCAGTTGTATCGCGCGGAACTTTTCGTCTACGGTGAAATCCTCTTCCGGCGCGAGCCGCGCGGCGAGCGCCGCAAAAGTTTTGTAGAGCGACTCCGACTCCGCCGTCTGGCCGGAAATAATGAGCGGGGTGCGCGCCTCGTCTATCAAAATAGAATCCACTTCGTCTACAATCGCGAAATGGAAATTGCGCTGGCGGAGGCGCTCTGGCGCATATTCCAGATTGTCGCGGAGGTAATCAAACCCAAACTCATTGTTGGTGCCGTAGGTAATGTCTGCCTCATACGCTTCGCGGCGCGTACACGGCCGCAAAAATTCGTGCACCACCTTGAAACTCCCGAGTTCATCGCGCTTTTCGTCCAGCTCTTTGTGCAGAGGGTCGTAACGGTACGACGCGTCGTGGTTCACGCACCCGACCGTGAGCCCTAAAAGTTGGTAAATTTGCCCCATCCATACGGCATCGCGCCGAGAGAGGTAGTCGTTTACCGTTACAATATGCACGCCCTTACCCTCCAAGGCGTTCAGATACGCGGGAAGCGTCGCCACCAAGGTCTTGCCTTCGCCGGTGCGCATCTCGGCAATGTTCCCTTGGTGGAGTATCGCTCCGCCCAAAAGTTGCACATCAAAGTGCCGTTCGCCGAGTGTGCGGCGGCTCGCCTCGCGCACGAGCGCAAACGCTTCCGGCAGGAGTGCCTCCAGCGTCTCGTCCTTTGCGAGACGCTTTTTGAACGCGGCGGTTTTTGACGAAAATGCATCGTTTGCGAGCGCTTTGACGCCCTCTTCCAGCGCGTTGATTTTATCTACCAACGGCAACAGCACCCGCACACGCGACGCGCTGTCGCCCTTAAAAAGACCTTGTATCCAGCCGAACATGTGGACATACTAGCACAAAAAA
>CAYTVT010000032.1:0-5800 GCA_964441855.1 uncultured Candidatus Saccharibacteria bacterium
GCGCCACGGGCGACAAGCGCGCCGAAGAAGCGGCAAAAATCGCCATCAACTCGCCGCTCCTTGAAGTGTCCATAAACGGTGCGAAGGGGGTGCTCTTCTCTATCGCAGGCGGCGACGATTTGACCATGTTTGAAATACAAGAAGCCGCCAAAATTATTACCGAATCCATAGATCCGAACGCGAAAGTGATTTTCGGCACCATTCGCGACGAGAAGTTGAAAAAGGGCGAGATACGCATAACAGTAATCGCGTCGGGCTTCCCCGAAAGCGCTACACCGCGCAAGTCGCTCTTCACGGGGCTTATGAGCGGCGGCGAGGGAGACAAGCGCCCAAAGCAAACGGCGGCGATTCCCACTTCTACCGAGCCGATGAAAGAATCAAAAACGGAAGAAAAGAAACCGTCGGCAAATGATGACGACGACTGGGGCTCCGTGCCGGCGTTCCTGCGCAGAGCGAAGAAGTAATGTGCTATACTTTCTGAATGCTTTACGACCTTGCAATCATCGGCGGCGGCCCTGCGGGAGTTGCCGCGGGGGTGTATGCCGCGCGCAAAAAATTAAAGACCGTCTTCATTACTAAGGATTGGGGTGGGCAGAGCGCTGTTTCTATGGGTATTGAAAATTGGATAGGCACAGTGCGGCTAGACGGTGCAGAACTGGCGAAAAACCTAGAGGAGCACCTGCGAGCGTATGCGAGAGACACGGTTGTTATTAAAGACGGCGAGTGGGTACAAACGATAGAGAAACAGGGCGAGCATTTCCGCATCACGACCGACGCGCGCGCGTATGACGCGCGCGCGCTGCTCGTCGCAACGGGGAGCGCTCGTCGCAAGCTTGGGGCAAAGGGTGCCGACCGGCTGGAGCACAAAGGGCTTACCCACTGCGCCTCATGCGACGGGCCTGTGTTTGCGGGCAAGCCGGTAGCGGTGGTTGGCGGCGGCAATGCGGCATTTGAAAGCGCCGCGCAACTCCTTGCCTATTGCCCTTCCGTAACTATTATTCACCGCGGCGATTCATTTTTTAAGGCCGATGAGATTATGGTGGAACGCGTGCTCGCGAACCCTAAAACAAAAGTCATCAAAAATGCGGAGGTAACGGAGGTGAAAGGCGGGCAGTTTGTGCAGGCGATTGTCTACAAAGACAAAGCAACCGGTGCGGAAACCGAGCTCGCGGTTGAGGGCATTTTCGTAGAAATCGGCTCCACGCCGGCAACTGATTTTGTAAAAGATATAGTGGAGCGGACGCAGTACGGGCAGATTATCGCAGACCCGAAAACACAACGCGCAAGTGCCCCCGGCATCTGGGCAGCGGGCGATTGTACGGACGGACTCTACCATCAAAACAACATCGCCGCAGGCGACGCCGTCAAAGCGCTTGAAGATATTTATTTATACTTGCATGGGAAATAAACCTATGAAATACGCAATCATTTCAGATAGCCACGATAATTATTACAACCTCGCGAAGGCGCTTGAAGAGATTAAGAGCCGTGGAATAACAGTCGGATTTCATTTGGGAGACATCTGTGCGCCGCCTATGGTAGCGCAAATGGCGGAAGAAAAAACAATCAAGTGGTATTTTGTATAGGGGAATGTGGACGGAGCGCGTTCGCTAATTTTATTGCGAAATAAAGATGCGATGAACCTTGACTTTGCTCCAGAATCGCATCGCGAACTAGAACTTCTCGAAGGAAAGGTCTTCCTTGCGCATTTCCCGATTCTTGCAGAAAATGCAGCGGCGAGTGGAAAATACAGAGCGGCATTTTACGGTGATAACCATCAAAAGAAAGTAGAAGTGCTCGCAAACGGAACATTACTTGCGAATCCTGGGGAAATTGCCGGTACGAGAACAGGGCAACCGTCGTTCGGCATTTGGAATACTGCAGACAACTCTTTTGAGATTATACATCTCGCCGACTTCCGTATCGCAAAATAAAATACGATACCAAAAAGTATATTAAGCATATTCCCATATTCTGCAGAATATGAGAATCAGGTCTTTTCTGGAGAGAGAGTTATCAAGACGAACCGACGCGGCGAAAATCTCGAATAAACTTTACGAAAATCTCCCCGTATGGGGATAAGTTGTGCAACACATACTGCGCCTTGTACTTTTTTGTAAGCAATCCTGCATGCGCCAAATAACGCGTGTGTTGTGAAATGGTTTTAAAATTCGCATCTAGTATATCTGTTAAAGTATCCACTGTTATATTCGGTTCTTCGCTCACAAGAAGTAAAATCTGAATACGATAATGATTCGCCATCCCTTTGAAATGCCGTTGCATCTGTTCAGGTGTTTTCAACTTTTGTGCCATAAACTATATTCTGATATTCTGCAGAATATCAGAATTCTATCACAGTATATACATTAGTTCACATTCTATTGTGGATAAACTTACCGTATGACCCTATCGGGAGTCGCACCCGAATTTGCGCCTTGAAAGGGCGCTGTCCTAACTGTTAGACGATAGGGCCCTACTTCGCTAAAGCTACGCAGGGCAAGCCTTTGTAGCATACAGATAGCGTAACATTTTTTGAGAAAACCGCAAAAAGTGCTACCATACTTTCGGAAGGGTGGCTGAGTGGTTGAAAGCACCGCTTTCGAAAAGCGGCAGGCCGGAAACGGTCTCGGGAGTTCGAATCTCCCCCCTTCCGCCTTCGCCCGCCATAGCGGGCTTCGGCGGACGCAGTCCGCTATAAGCATGCGACGGCGGGTGTGAAAAGGGCGGTTAGCTCATTTAGCAGAGCGTCTCGTTGACGTCGAGAAGGTAATAGGTGCAATTCCTATACCGCCCACAATGAATCTTTCGTGGTTTCTGGAGCCGGTAAAAGATGAAGAGGCGCCGCAAGCGGCGCGAAAAGGACTTCGCGCGAGCGCGGTTGTTTTGCTTGTGGCACTTTTTGCGCTGTATGGATTTTTCCTCGCGCACACCATTGATTTGACGACCGCTGACCTGGGGCGGCACATCAAAAACGGCGAGGTGCTTCTGCAAGACCGCACCGTTCTCTCCACCAACTACTATTCGTACACGCACCCTGACTTTCCGGTGCTAAACCATCACTGGGCAAGCGGCGCGTTGTTGTATGCCGCGTACAGAGTCGGCGGGTTTCCGCTCGTGCATATATTTTTTATCGCCCTCTCGTTTGCGGCTTTTGCCGTGTTTCTACTCGCCGCGCGCAGACGCGCGGTGTTAGGCATCGTGGGCTTTGCGGCACTGCTCGCACTCCCACTCCTTGCCGAGCGCACCGAAATTCGCCCGGAAGTATTTAGTTATCTTTTTGCCGGATTGTTTTTTCTTATTCTCAATGCGCATAGCAACATTCGTTCTCAAAAAGTTCTTTGGCTCCTCCCAGCGACTGAAGTTCTGTGGGTGAACACGCATGTGTACTTCTTGCTCGGGCCCTTGCTTGTCGGCGCGTTTTTGCTTGCCGCGCTCGTGCAAAAACGCGCCAAATGCATGCGGCTTTTCGTCGTGTGGTGCGCCACCCTCGCCGCAACGCTTGTAAACCCGTTTGGGTGGCGTGCGCTTGCCGATGCCGTCGGCATCTTCCGCAACTATGGCTATACGCTTGCCGAGAATCAATCGGTATGGTTTTTGGAACGCCTCGGCATGCACAATCCGAATTTTCTTATCTTCAAAATCGCCATCGCCCTCCTCATTTTGTCTTTCATCGTGGTACTGATAAAAAATCGTCGCGCCTTTCCGCTCCACATTTTTTCATAGCGGGCGGCATCGGGGCGCTTGCGGTGCTTGCCGAGCGCAATATGGCGCTCTTTGGGTTTTTCCTTATCCCGCTCTTTTCAGAAAATATTGCCGTCATACTTTCGCCGATGCGCTCCATGCGGGCGCGCACCGTGGAACGCTCTGCCGCGTTTGTCGTTGTGCTTACTTTTCTACTTTTCGTCGTCTTCGCCGTGCCGCGCGCGTTCCCTTACTGGCGTTCGTTTGGCATCGGGTTGGAGAAGGAGAACAGCGCCGCTCCGACATTTCTGCGCGAGCAGAACATACGCGGGCCCTACTTCAACAACTACGACATCGGTGGGTACCTTATCTTCCACCTCTTCCCGCGCGAAAAGGTGTTTGTGGACAATCGGCCCGAGGCGTATCCAACATCATTTTTCCAAGACGAATACATACCCATGCAAACGAGCGAAGAGGCGTGGCGCGAGGCGCTCGCGCACTACGGCTTCAATGCGATTGTCTTTTCGCATACCGATGCGACGCCGTGGGGGCAGGCATTTTTGCGCGCACGAATGGAGGACCATGAGTGGGCGCGAGTGTTTACTGACTCTCGTATTATCGTGTTTGTGCGCCGAACGCCTGAGCACGAAGCGCTTATCGCACAATTTGCATTACCCTAATGTCCGCGCCCACACTTTCCATCATCGTCCCGGTCTACAACGAAGCGCGCACCATCGCGCGCGTTGCGGCACGGCTTTTGGCGCTCCTCTTTCCCACAGAAGAGCTTGAGATTATTGTCGTGAACGACGGCTCTACCGACGCCACGCACGCGGCGCTTCTGCCGTTCTTGCCGCGCATTACCGCTGTTACTATGGAGAAAAACTTGGGGAAAGGCGCGGCGGTGCGGGCAGGACTAGAGTACGCTCGTGGAACATATTGTGTCGTGCACGACGCCGACGAAGAGTACGCACCCGAGGAAATCCCCACACTGCTTCGCGCACTGCAAAACCGCTCCGACGCAGACGCTGTGTACGGCTCGCGTAATCTTACTCCCACAGGACGCGGCTACCGGCGCTATGTGCTCGGTGCATGGGCGCTCACACAATGCGTCAATTTTTGTTTCGGCACGCGCCTGACCGATGTGTATTCGTGCTACAAATTGATGCGCACCGACCTCTTCCGCTCACTGCGCCTTGCGAGCAAAGGGTTTGAGGTAGAAATTGAAATAACGGCGCGACTGCTCAAAAACAAAAAGAAGATTATAGAAATGCCTATTTCGTACGCGCCGCGGGCGTTTTGCGAAGGCAAGAAAATCCGCCCGCAAGACGGCGTCAAAGGCCTCGCGGCGCTTCTACGCATTGTGCTAGAGTAGCCCAATGACGATTTTGGGAATTGAGACATCGTGCGATGAGACCGCTCTCTGCGTTATAGAAGCAGAAGGGCAAATAGCGGGTGCGGCTATAAAAATCCTTGCGAACATCACGCTCTCGCAAGCAAAGCTCCACGCGCCGTACGGCGGGGTGTTCCCCAATCTTGCCAAACGCGAGCATATTAAAAATCTGCCGGTTATTTTGAAGGCGGTGCTCACAGAAGCACGCATGGAAAAAACGGATGTCGTTGCCGTAACCTACGGACCCGGACTGGAACCGTGCCTCTGGGCGGGAATTTCGTTCGCCCAAGCGCTTGCGGAAAAGTGGGCAGTACCCTTGGTGCCGGTGAATCACATGGAGGGGCACATCTACTCTGCTTTGCTTCGCAAAGCAGAAAATTCTAATTCCAGATTTTTAATCTTTAAACCAACCCTTCCGGCGCTTGCGTTGCTTATCTCCGGCGGGCACACAGAACTGGACTTAATGGAGGATTACGGAAAATATCGCTCTCTTGGCGAGACGCGCGACGATGCGGTCGGCGAAGCGTTTGATAAAGTGGCGCGGCTCTTGGGGCTCCCGTACCCGGGCGGGCCGGAAATTTCTCGGTTTGCGGACGCGGCTCGCTTCCAAGGACTGTCCTTGGAAAACCAAGGACAGTCCTTGCCGCGCCCCATGCTCCACTCGCATGATTATGACTTTTCGTTTTCGGGGCTCAAGACCGCTGTGTTGTATTTGCTCAAAAAAATAGG
>CAYTVT010000033.1:0-3436 GCA_964441855.1 uncultured Candidatus Saccharibacteria bacterium
GATATGAGCACGGCGGAAAACAGAAATCGTATCTTTTTTGGAAAGTAAAAGAGTTACGGCCATTATTTAATGGTTCTCCACGCTATCTGAAGCGTAAGCATCCGATAAGCGGCGGAACCTATACCTACTGGCGACACCAAAGTCTAAGTCATGAGTTGTTTGGGCGGTGGCGACGATTCTTTTACCCGAATGGAATTAAAAATATCCCCAAAACTCTTGCAAGAGTTTTGACCGAGCCGGTCGCTCTTGCAGTATGGTACATGGATGATGGGTATTACTACCAGAAAGAAAATTCCAGTTATCTGTATCTCGGCAGGACTTCGCAGATTGAAGCCCAAAGAGCGCAGTTTGCGCTCAAGAAAAACTTCGATTTGTCTCCTGTCATCACGGATAAAAAAAGAAAGGGTTTCGCGTTGTATTTTTCTCCGAAACAAACGGAGAAATTGCACGCATTGGTTTCTCCTTTCATGTTGCCAATGTTTGCGTATAAACTTCAGCATAACTCTCTGACCCCGTAACGACTTTGCCCTCAGGGGCAAGATGGCGAATGCTCCGTTCTGAAAACGAAATCACATCGCTATAATACGCCGCCTCCAGCCGTAATTTTTGGGAAAAGAAAAAACCGAATGTCGTCATTCGGTTACTTAAACATTTCATTCTATGAAATGTTGGGTTCAGGCACAAAAAGATAGTTTCTCTTGTTGAAATGCAAAATGAGTCTTGCGTGGCAATCACGCCGAAGAATATCTGGGTCAATGTCATCAAGGTCCAGTTTTTCTTCGTCAGTTTGTGGCATTATTGTGATTTCCAAGTTGTGATGCCGATAGCATACTCCTGGGTTTTCTGGCATTTCAGCGAGCACGATGTGTACATTCATTATGCGTTCTTTGGTTTTGTTGTCACTATTCAATTCTCTTTAAAGAATAATGAATTAAAAAACCCTGTCAAGTTTTATACACTTGACCCCAAAAGTCACGGCTGGATGAAGATATAGTCTAAATTATCGAAAGATAAATTGAACAGGCTAGTTCCGCCTAAGAGTCCTAATCGGCGGCGGAGTTCGGCACCTCGATGTCGGCTCAACTTATCCCGGGGCTGGAGAAAACATAACTTCTCTCCTTAGTAGAAATACTAAGGTAATAAACAAGCTCAAAACGGTGAAGGCCTATTCACAAGATCTGTGGTTTCGCAGGTCCCAGGTATGTTATATACTATACCTAATTGTGAATGCTAACGCCGTAGGAAAGGTGGGTATTGAAGTCAGACGGGCGTATCTCGCTGGTTTAATTGACGGTGATGGTTGCATTATGGCAACCATCGAGCGTCACCGCGAGAAAAAATTCGGTTTTCGCGTACGAGTTGAAGTAAAACTCACGCTGAAAGAGAAAGGATTGTTGGAAACATTTGTTCGTGAATTTAATATCGGCCATGTTCATTGCAATAGGCGGCATACCGCGCTCGCAACGCATGACTGGGTAATTCGCGATAAAAATGATACGGCTTCGTTGCTTCGGTTTATACAGCCGTATAGCAGATTGAAGCACAAGCAGATCGGTATTGCATTGCAGATACTGCGATGTAATGTGCGAGTTCCAAAGGATCTTTTAAGAAACGCTCGGTTGGCTGATACATTGTCTCGTTTAAATGTGCGGTCCAAAAACCGCCGTAAGAATTTTGCGACAATGATCAAAATACCCATCTCCTCTAACGACTGATCCCCGCATGTGCGGGGTGAGATATGCTCCACAAATGGAGGTATCACACGGCTTGCACCTACGGCTAATCGTTGGAAACAACGAATAGCACGGTGAAGGAATAGTCTGATACTTGCAGAAATGCGAGATAACAGAATAAATGAGGTCCCAAGGGTATGGCTGTTCGCCATTTAAAAAGTTACGTGAGCTGGGTAAGTGGATTCATGAGCCCAGCAAGAGTCTTTCGACGAGGTTAAACAAGAGAAGGAACACATAAACTGATTCATAACGGTGAAGTCCGCGTGCCCATGATATAATTATGGGTAATGGACAATACCGTGGGAAGATTGCAGTCATTATTTCCGTCACATCAACTTGATGTGATTGTCGGGTCATTGTTGGGAGATGCGCGTTTGGAATGCCGTTCGGTGGGCGCTCGTTCACCGATTACCGCGCGTTTCAGAGTGCATCACGGATTCAAACAGAAAGCGTATGTATTGTGGAAGTACGAAATTCTCAAGAGTTTTGTTTTGAAAGAACCAGCAGAAATTACCTGGGATAACCCGAAACGGGAACTCCATGAAGTTTCTTGGTACTTTCACACGCGAAGTTTGCGAGAGTTTGGGATTTTACATCGTTATTTCTATGATGGGAAGAAAATACTCCCCAAAAACATATTTGATTTGTTGAATCCGAGAGCAATCGCAGTGTGGTATATGGATGACGGTTCTTACAACGGAAACAATATTACGCTCAACACACAGAGTTTTCCGAAAGAAGAACAGGCGCGAATCGTCGGCTTTTTGAAAGAAAAGCTTGGTATCAGCGCGACCATTGTTAAAGAATATACCCATTGGAAAATTGCTATCGGCACGCGTTATTTCAGAAAATTTATTTCTGTTGTAGAGCCGCACATTATTCCATCAATGACTTATAAGATTGGCAATCCCCGTAACGACTTGCCTCGCTTTTGTGAGGCGGAGCCCACGATGTTTATCGGGGCTAACACATCAGTTCCGATGATGGAAAAATCGGAAAAGGTATAGTCTGAGCTGTTAGTAATAACGGAAGCAAAATTGTCAGACCGTTCAGTGTGCGCGTGTCGTGCATTGAGCCGTCTGAATCCACGAGAAAATTTTTCGTCTACGAAGAGAGATAATAGAAACCAATCACATCACGGCGGCTGTGTGTAGAAATATGCACAGACAAACTGACTTATATCGGTGGAATCCTAACTTATCATATGTTAGGATAATACCGAGGGAAATATGGAGGATCCACAGGAAAAATCTATCGGATTTGGAGATCAGCTAGATCTGGTAATATACAATGCTACCCAAGAATTAAAAAAAGAAATCAGAGAAGTCAAAAAAGAAGAAGAGGATATAAAGAAAGTCCTCAAAGATATCAGATCTGTTACAGATTTACTCTGGCGCATAATTCTAGGTGTTGTAATTACTTTTTTTCTGTGGATGTATTTCTAAAAACCCGTAGAGACTAGATGTCAGTGTCCCGAAAAAATCGGGATAAGGTATAGTCCAATGCACTTGGTAACAAGTGGAAACATGCGTGAGACAGGTTGGTCTCCTATCTACTGCAGGCGCGGATTCTTGAGGGGAGTCATTTTTAGTACGAGAGGACCAAAATGAACGGACCTCTGGTGTACCGGCTGTTCCGCCAGGAGCATCGTCGGGTAGCTATGTCCGGAATGGATAACCGCTGAAAGCATCTAAGCGGGAAGC
>CAYTVT010000033.1:3446-5702 GCA_964441855.1 uncultured Candidatus Saccharibacteria bacterium
CCAAGATAAGGAATCGTTATAGGCCGGTGAGAGATTATCACCTTGATAGGCGCTAGGTGTAAACAGAGCAATCTGTGCAGCCAAGGCGTACTAATCGGCCGATTCCTCTTTGGAAACAAGGAACCTTGCCCCGCCAACGGCGGGGGCGTTTAGTTCTGCTTTTTACCATTGATTTTTTTGAGTATTCTGTGTTGGTGATATGACGCCGCGGGTACACCCGATCCCATTCCGAACTCGGCAGTTAAGCGCGGTAGTGGCGATGGTACCTCGCGCGAGCGTGGGAGAGTAGCTAGTCGCCAACACAGAGTACTTAAGATACAATTGCCTCGTGCTTTCTTGGGCAAAAAAGAGGCAATTGTTCTACGGCGCCGCCGCCATTTTTTTGCTAGTTCTGATTTTTGCGGTACCGCTCCTTTCGCGCACCATCCGCGGCTCTTCATGTATTGACGGGAGTCAGAACGGCTCTGAAACGGGCGTTGATTGCGGCGGCACATGTGCGCTGCTTTGCCCCGATGTTGCGCGCGAGCCGCGCGCGCTGTGGCAGCGCGTGTTTTTAGAGGGGGGCGGTATTGCAAGCGCGGTATTGTACGCAGAAAATCAAAACGAGTATGCAGGCGCCTTTGACGCGCCGTACCAGGTAAAGGTGTACGATTCTTCTGGGCTTCTCGTTGCCGAACGCCGCGTTACCGCGATGATTCCACCGGGAGGAACCTTCGCCGTATTTGCGCCGAATCTCTTTGTCGGCGAACGCGTGCCCGTGCGCGCGTCGTTTGAGCGAACCGCGCGCATCGTGTGGCGGCGCGATATGTTGCCGGTAAACGCGGTGCGAGCCGAGAACGCAGAGCTTTCGCTTACTCCCCAGACCCGTGTTGACGCTACCGTCGTCAATACGACAAAAAGCCCCTCTCGCGCGGTTGCCGTTGCTCTCTTGTACGATGCAAGCGGCAATGCGGTCGGCGCGTCGCAAACGGTAGTGGACGACTTGCCCGCCGGCGCATCATTCCCCGTCTCGTTCGTCTGGCGCGCGCCGGTCGCGCCGACGCCCGTTCGCGCGGAAATCGTAACGGCGGCGCGCGCCGCCCGCTAAACTGTCATGGACACGAGAGTTACGGTGGACTGGATTCTCTTCGGCGCCATAGTGCCGCTTTCTCTCGCCGGTCTTTCCGTGCTCGCGTCGTTTGGCGGCGATGAGCATTTTTTCTCGCGGCAAGTCGTTTGGCTCTGCATTTCCGTCGCCGCCTTTTTTGCTGCCGCCTTCGTTGACTGGCGTTTTTTGCGCCGAACGCGTTTCGCGTTCGGCGCCTACCTTGCATCCCTCCTCCTGCTTTGCGCGGTGGTTTTTGTCGGCGCTACCGTGAAGGGTGCGCAGAGCTGGTTTGACCTCGGCTCGTTTTCTTTTCAACCGGTTGAATTTGCGAAGCTCGCGCTCATCATTGTACTCGCAAAGTATTTTTCGCGTCGGCACGTGGAGATTGCCCACATACGCCATATGTTTATATCAGGCGTCTACGCCCTCATACCGTTCGTACTTTTGCTCTTCCAGCCCGATTTCGGCTCCGCCGTCATCATTTTTCTCGTGTGGCTTGGGATGGTTTCGCTCTCCGGTATTTCTAAAAAACATCTCGCGCTGGTGTGTGCGCTTGTGGCGGCGGCTTTTCTCGCCCTATGGTTTTTTGGATTTTCGGAGTATCAAAAAGCGCGCGTGCTGACCTTCCTACACCCGCTATCAGATGTGCGCGGGAGCGGGTACAACGCGTTTCAGTCCATGATTGCGGTGGGTTCCGGCGAGGCGTTTGGGAAGGGTGTGGGATACGGCACGCAGTCGCGCCTCAAGTTTCTTCCAGAGTATAGAACCGATTTTGCTTTTGCGGCCTTTGCCGAAGAGTGGGGGTTTGCGGGCGCTTCTGCCCTTTTTGTTTTCTACGGCATTATTTTGTGGCGCGTACTCACCGCGGCGCGCACGGGCGAGACAAACTTTGAGACCCTTTTTGCGCTCGGGGTCGGCGCCTTTCTAGTGGCGCATTTTTGTATCAATGTCGGCATGAACATCGGCCTTTTGCCCGTAACGGGCGTAACGCTTCCGTTCCTCTCGTACGGCGGTTCGCACCTTCTTATGGAGTATACAGCTCTTGGTATGCTCGTCGGCATGCGGCGCCACGCACGCAAAGCGCGCACGCTCTCCGAGATTCCGGGAGTACTCTAAAAACGGCTAAACGAACGCTTATCCGTTTAATATGTTGCAAAATAAGGGTTTTT
>CAYTVT010000034.1:0-5540 GCA_964441855.1 uncultured Candidatus Saccharibacteria bacterium
CCGTGCGTTTTTTATTTTTCTTATCGTCCTATATCCGCACAAACAGGTCATGTAGAAATAGATTACGGTCGTAATCTATTTCTACATCGGAAATCTTCCCATATATTTTTCACAGAATTGCAATACACTATCTCTGGCGACCGCTAAAGATAGTGTAGGGCTTCGTGGAGGGGAATTTTGCCGGTTCCGCGGAAGCGCATTCCGCGTGGTTAGTATTCGCGCATCGCGACTTGCGCGTCTATTTTCTTCACGAGGTCAAGCACTACAGACACAGCGATAAGGAGCGCGGTGCCGCCGATGGCGAGGTTTGTGTTGCCGGTAATGCCCTGCATCGCAAGCGGAAGCACGGCAACGAATGCAAGAAACACCGCGCCGACAAGCGTAATGCGCGTGACGATTTTTGCAAGATATTCCGCCGTTGCGCGCCCCGGGCGCACCCCAGGCACAAACGCGCCGTTCTTTTGTAAATTAGTGGCAACCGACTCCGGCTCAAAGGTAACGGCTGTGTAAAAGTAGGTAAATACGAGCACGAGCATAAAGTAGAGCGACGAATAGAACCACCCGTTGGAAAAGAGTGCGAGAAGCGCACTTCCAACCTTTTGCACGAGCGCATTGTCTACCTGCGCGGTAAAGCTCAAAATCATTTGCGGAAAGAGCAAGATGGAAAGCGCGAAGATAATCGGAATAACTCCCGCTTGATTGACGCGGAGCGGCAAGTAGGTGGAGACGCCGCCGTACTGGCGCATCCCCCGCACGCGCTTTGCGTATGTTACCGGCACAGGCCGCTCTGCTTCGCTCACCACCACAACGCCATAGATCACGGCGAGCGCCGCCGCGAGAAACGCCGCGTACAGCGGAATTTGCGACGGGTCAAACGAGAGTGCGGCCGCCGCGAGCCCATTGGGAATGCTGGCGACGATACCTGCAAATATAATGAGTGACACGCCGCTTCCGATGCCAAATTCGGTGACCAGTTCGCCTATCCACATAAGGAGGAACGAGCCGGCAACGACAAGCGACATATTGATAAGCGTATTGAACGCCGAGAGGTCGCCCAAGACCCCTTGCCGAGACAGAAGTACGAGAAACCCAAAGCTCGAGATAAGCGCAAGGGGCACCGTGAGGAGACGCGAGTATTGTGCAAAACGCTTGCGTCCAAGCTCGCCTTCCTCGTGGTACATTTCTTTCAGCTTCGGAAACACCATGGTCAAAAGTTGCATGATAATAGACGCAGTGATATACGGCCCGACCCCGAGCATGACGATGGAGAGGTTGTCCAACCCTCCGCCGGAAAAAATGTTGAAAAGCCCCAAAAACTGGTTGCTCTCTAAAAGCCGCGCGAGCGCCACTTCATCTATCCCCGGAATCGGCACGGCGGCAAGGAGGCGGAATAGGACAAACGCGCCCGCGACAAAGAGAAGGCGTTTGCGAAGCACCCCGTCGGCGAGCGCTAATTTCATTTTTTGCCAGAAAGTATTCATAGAGGTACAACCTTACCGCCAGCGGCTTCAATCTTTTTCCGCGCGCTTGCCGAGAGCGTACAGCCGCCGACTGATATTTTGTGAGTAATCTCGCCATCGCCCAAGATTTTAACCGTGGGGAGAACGCCAGCGCGCCGCGCGATGAGCCCCTTTTCAAGGAGCGCCTCGCGCGTCACCGCTTCCCCGCAGGCAAACGCGCGCGCCACCTCTTCCACCGACACGACCGCGTGCTTCGGGCGGAAGGACTTAAAGGTGTTGGTACCGCGGCCGCGGCCTTTTGGAATCTTCATGAGCGCATCGCGGAACTCGGGGCGTGTTTTGTTGCCAGCCCGCGCGGTCTGCCCCTTGCCGCCGCGGCCCGAGGTCTTGCCGCGCTTCCCCCCGCGCCCCACTTGCGCGGAGCGTTTATTTGGATGTACTCGTTGTAGGTGGTGTAGTTGCATAAAAACAATTTTCTAATTTCCAATTTTTAGTTTCTAAATAAATCTTAATCTCTTAATATTTTAAACATGAGGACAGTATTTTAAAAATTACAAAATTAAAAATTAATCATTCTGTCTTTGCTTGGCTTGGAAAGCAAAGACAGGGCTTTGATCGTTGCCTGCGCAATGTTCAGCTTGTTTTTGCTTCCCGAAAGCACCTTCGCAGAAACATCATTCGCCCCTACGAGCTCCAACACGGCGCGCGTTGCGCTGCCGGCAACCAAGCCGCGCCCGGGCGCGGGGCGAATCTCCACAATGGCGCTTGAGTACTTTGCGCGCGCCTCGTGCGGTATGGACCGGTCGGCAGTCAAATGCGGGCGAACAGCGTATTTCCGCGCGGCGCGCGTTGCCTTCTCCATTGCGAGCGCCGTGTCTACCCCCTTGCCTACGGCAACGCCCACCGCGCCGCGCCGGTTGCCCACCACCACCGCGGCGCTGAAGTTGAAGCGCCGCCCGCCTGCCGCGACGCGCGCGACGCGCTTCAAGGCAAGCATCTTTTCGTCAAACTCGGGTTTCGCGCGCTCGGGCCGCTCGCGGCGCGCCCGCTCGCGGCGGCGCGGATCGTGCTCGCGGCGCGCCGATACAGAAGCGCGAGCAGGCACCGCCGCCACCGCCGTCGCTCCTGCTTCCGGCACCGTAGGCGTTACTGTTTGTTCTGGTTGTTTTGTTTCTTCGGTCACGATGGTTCTCTATATTAAAACTCAAGCCCGCCCACTCGCGCGCCCTCGGCAAGCTTTTGTACCGCGCCGCGGTAGCCGTAGCCGCCGCGGTCAAAGACAGCGCGCTTAATGCCGCGCTTAAGTGCCGCCGCGGCGGCGGCTTCCCCCGCGGCGCGCGCACGGTCGCGAGGGGTCTTCCCCCCCGACGCCTCGCGCGTTGATACGGCGGCGAGAGTGTGGCCAGCCGTGTCGTCTATGAGCTGTGCAGACAGAAAACGGTTGGAGCGGAATACCGCAAGCCGCGGACGCTCAGCAGTGCCGCGCACCCGCGCGCGGATACGGCGCCGGCGGCGAAGTCGCTGTTCGTTTTTGTTGTTGGTATTCATACGAAATTATACTGTCTTCTTGCCCTGTTTGCGGCGGATAACTTCCGTATCGTAGCGGATACCCTTGCCCTTGTAAGGTTCCGGCTCGCGGCGCGCGCGCACAAACGCCGCAAACTGCCCTACCTGCTCAATGTCAGGGCCGGAAACGGCAATGACATTTTTCTCCGCCGTGACTTTAAGCCCGCTTGGAATCGGCACCACGACCGGATGCGTAAATCCAAGCGCAAGCGTCAGAGTGCTCCCCTTTACCTCCGCCTTGAAGCCGATGCCTTCCACGACGAGCTTCTTCTCAAACGGCTTATGCGCACCCGCGAGCATGTTCTTCAAGTGCGCGACGGTGGTGCCGACAAGCGGCTTCTGTTTTGACGGCGCATGGGGTGACAAAGAAATCGTGATCGCCCCCGCCTCGTTTACAATGCGGACCGCAGGGTGGAACGAGCGCGAGAGCGTCGCCGACGGGCCCTTCACGGAAACCGTAGAGCCCGAGAGAGACACCTCGGTTTTTTCCGGAATCACTATTGGTTTTTTCGCAAGACGGCTCATGATAGTTACCACATTTGAAACAATGGCTCCCCGCCAAGTTTCGCTTTGCGCGCCGCCTCGCCCGTGAGTACGCCCTTGGAAGTGGTCAGAAACAGCTTGCCGTATCCGCGGCGCACTAAGCGAATGTCGCCCGCGTGCTGGTAGAGGCGGCGCGAGGGTTTGGAAATGCGGCGAACTTCCGTAAAGAGCGGCGCACCCTTCTCGTACGCAAGCGTCGCGTGGAGCGTGCGGCGATGCCCCTCGCCGCGCACCGCAACCTCCGCCAAGTAGCCCGCGCGCTTGAGCTCTTTGAGCACCGCTTCCGTAAACGACGCATACGGCAGTTGCACCGCCGAGCGCCGCGCCAGCGCGGCGTTCTTGAGAGTAGTAACCAATCGTGAAATGGGATCCATATAATTTACCAAGATGACTTGCGCACGCCCGGGATAAGCCCATCGTTCGCAAGTTCGCGGAAGCAAATGCGGCAGAGGCCGAAGTCGCGCATGTAAGCGCGCTTGCGCCCGCAACGGAAACACCGCAAGACGATGCGGCTAGAAAACTTGGGCTTTTTGAGCGAGCGCGCTATGACCGATGTCTTTGCCATACAAAATCAAACGCCCCGAAGAGCGTCCTTCTACCCTATCAAACCCCGCCCCTTTTGTCCACAGTATGGACTTGTTTTAAAAACAGTGGCGATGGATATATTACTTTCGTGCTGCTTCCCGCTTCGCGAACGGGAAGCCGAGGTGGGCGAGGAAGGCGCGGGCTTCGTCTTTGCTTTTTGCCGTCGTCACAACGGTAACGCCCATGCCGAATACATCTTTGAGTTCCTCGTCGGCGGTTTCGGGAAAGACGGTGTGCTCGCGCACGCCAACAGTCATATTGCCCATTTCGTCAATTGAGGCGGGCGCGAGGCCGCGGAAGTCCTTGGTGCGCGGGAGCGCCACGGCAAGGAGTTTATCCAAAAAACCACGCATGCGCGCGCCGCGCAGTGTCGCAAGCACTCCCACCACATCGCCCTCGCGCGACTTAAACGAGGCGATGGACTTTTTTGCCCCGCGCGGGCTTGGCTTCTGCCCGGTAATCTTCGCCAAGCGGTCTTGCACCAAATCAACTTTCTTTTTGTCTTTAAATGAGCCGACCCCTACCGACACTGAGACGCTCTTGAGGCGCGGCACCTGCATCACATTCGTATAACCGAATGCGTCTTTCAGCGCGGCAAACGCGCTTTTTTGTTTTTCTGCAACCGTTTTCATAAAAATTATTTATCCTGCACCAACGCGACATTGGATACATGAATCGGCATGGCGCGCTCCACCACCTGCCCCTTCTGGTTTGCCTTGCGCGGGCGCTCGTGCTTCTTCACCTTATTAACGCCTTCCACCACCACGCGCTCGCGCTTCGGCAGCGCCACAAGCACCTTCCCGCTTTTACCGCGGTCTTTGCCGGCGAGCACTCGTATCATGTCTCCTTTATGTATTTTCATAAATATTTATTGCTATACCAACTCTTCGGCTTTAGAGGAAATGCCGGCGAACCCACGCTCTGCTATCTCGCGCGGAATAGGCCCGAAGACGCGCCCGCTGAGCGGCTCATGCTTCGCTTTGTCTACGAGCACTACCGCGTTTTCATCAAAGCGAATATATGAACCATCCGCGCGGCGAAGCGCATTTTTCTGCCGCACGACAACGGCATGATGCACTTCCTTTTTCTTTACCGTGCGGCGCGGCTCGGCCTTTTGGATGGAGAGCACCACCACATCGCCCACCCCAGCGTAGCGCCGTTTAGAGCCCCCGAGCACCTTGAAGATGCGTCCGATTTTTCCACCGGAGTTGTCGACTATCTTCACAATGGCGCGGGGTTGTAACATGGTTTATATGATTCTAAAGTGTTTCTCTTTTGAAATCGGACGGCAGGACGCGAGCTCAACGCGGTCGCCCTCTTTTTTCGTGTTGCCTGCATCGTGCGCTTTGTAGCGCTTGGTTACCCGCATATACTTTTTGTACTTCG
>CAYTVT010000035.1:0-5529 GCA_964441855.1 uncultured Candidatus Saccharibacteria bacterium
GCGCCACGATATAGGCAAACGGGCGCACCGCACGGTAGAAGGCGACAATCGCCGCGTCTCCCGCGCCGATTTTTTTAAAGAAGTATGTCTCGCTCATAATTTCTATCATAGACGCTCCGACTCGCGTTGCGAGGAGCACGCTCGTCCAAAGCGCAAACGATGAAGTAGAGAGGAACCCCACGAGTGCTGTCGCGGCCGCCGTTATGACAAACCCTGCGGCGAGAAATTCTTTTTCGCCGAGCCATCGGTCGGCAATTCTCCCGAGCGGCCCTTCCAAGAGTACAAATGGGAGGAGCATAATGGAGAACATAATGCCGATCTCTTGCCACGCGAATCCGATGTACTCGTGGAGGTAGAGCGGCATGTAAATAACCATGAGCGCGTAGAAGAAGTGGAGGACAAACGCCGCACCGAAGATAAGCCAAATATTGCGCTTGCGGAAGATGGCGCGCGCAGTCGCGAAAAAGGGGAGCGCATTGTAGGCGGGGTCTTTAAACCCTCTGAAGAACTTTCTGAATATAATGAACGCCGCAAGGAGGAAGGCGAGCCCCATAAGGTAGATGCGCCAATAGTCGCCGTTTTTGAGCGCAAGCCCGGCAATAAAGGGCGAGACAAGCCACGCAATGTTGGCGACCGTTAAGTAATTTCCGCGCACCGTCCCCGTGCGGGCGTTTTTGGAAAAGCTTTCCAACAGTAAATCAAAATCAAATGAAATGAGGGAAATGGTGACGAAGTTGACCGCAAACGCCGCCACGACAGCGTAGGGGTGTTTGAGCGCCGTGAGCCCGATGGTGGCGATGAAGTCCAGCGCCATAAGGGTGAGTGTTAGGTCGTAGTCGCCGCGTTTTTTGAGGAGCGAGCTAATAAAGAAGAAGCAGGCGAGCGTGACGGCGGATGCTACAGCGTAGACGATGCCGACTGCGCCCTCGCCGATTTTGCCGGAAAGGAAAGTGGAGTTGATGTAGGCGGGGGCGGCGACATGGAGCGTGAAGACGAACACCAGAAGGTAGAAGGGGAGAAACGCGCCCACTCTGCGCAATACATTCTGCATGACGCTAGTGTAACACGGCGTGCTACACTGTCCCTGTGTATACTGGAGAAAATATCCGCGTGGCGGTGCTTCGCGGCGGACCTTCGAGTGAATACGAGGTCTCGCTCAAGACGGGTGCGGCCGCGCTCGCGCATATCCCGCGCTCGCGTTTTGAACCCTTTGATGTGTTTATAGATCGCGCGGGGGTGTGGTATGAAAACGGTTGCGCGCGCGCGCCGCATGTGATTCTCGGTGGAGCCGGCGCGGTGTTTAACGGACTCCACGGCGAGTGGGGCGAAGACGGCGGCGTGCAAGAACTTTTAGACGCACACGGCGCGTGTTATACGGGTTCGGGTCGGGACGCATCGCGCCGCGCGATGCAAAAGGCGTTTGCAAAGGCGGCGCTTTTCCAGTGCGGCATCAAAACGCCCGTGTGGCGCGTCGTGCACAAAAGCGACGGCGAGCCGGAGGCGCTTGCGCTTACTCTGCATCGTTCCTTCCCGCAACCTTCGGTCGTGAAGCCGCTTTCACTCGGCTCATCGGTGGGCGTCGCTATTGCCTGGAACATTCCCGACATAGCCGCCGCACTCCAAAAGGTCTTTGCGCTTGCGGATGCCGCGCTCGTGGAGGAATATATTGCTGGGGTGGAAGCGACCGTTGGCGTTGTAGAGGGTTTTCGCGGGCATGAGCTCTACCCTTTGCTCCCTGTTGAAATAGTTCCCGCGCATGGCTCTCCGTTTTTTGATTACGCGGCGAAGTACGGCGGCGCATCGCAAGAAATCTGCCCAGGAAGGTTCTCTGTGGCAGATAGCATGGCGCTTCAAGAAACGGCGGCGCGCGCGCATCGCCTCCTCGGGCTCCGCCACTACTCGCGCTCCGACTTCATTATTCACCCCCGCCGCGGCATTTATTTTCTAGAGGTCAACACCCTCCCCGGGCTCACCCCCGAATCGCTCCTCCCGAAGTCGCTTGCAGCGGTTGGCGCGCCGCTTTCCGAATTTCTCGGCCATGTGCTAGATTTGGCGTTAGCGGGTAAGTAATCACGGGCCATTAGCATAGTGGTAGTGCACTCGGTTTGCATCCGAGGTACGGGAGTTCGATTCTCCCATGGTCCACCACTTCGCTCCGTTGCAGACAACGGAGCTACGCGGTGCGCGGCACGCGTAACTTTAGTGAAGTGTGCCAAGCATACATATTGAGCGAAGTGGTGCCCCGCGTAGCTCGTTCTTACGAGCGTAGTGGGGCAGTATCATCTTATGTATTATGTTTATATGCTACAAAGTCAGAAAGATGGGAGCCGATACATTGGCGCAACTGCCGATTTAAGAAGAAGATTGCGCGAACATAATTCGGGAAACGCGCGATACTCAAGCGCGAAGCGGCCGTTTGTGTTACAGTGGTACTCTGCATTTTCCGACAAAAAGACGGCGTACGAATTTGAAAAATATTTAAAATCAAGTTCGGGATATGCGTTTACCAGAAAACACTTGATACAAAACTCCGAGTAATTCAATTCAAAAAATCGCCAAATCGCTTGATGTCTTCGTTGATGAGTTAATAAATTATTTTATGAGATTCAATACCGCAATAATAATTTCACTTATAACCTTACTGTTCGGCTTTTTCTTTGAGAAGTCGTACCTGTGACTTCCTCTGTCGGTTTTAGTAGCAGGATCTATAGATTTATTTACTAGGCAATGGGTTATGTCTGATCGAGTGGGACAAATGAAGAGATTGAGCATGGCATTAAAATCGTTGTTTGCCATGATTGGGTTCTACGCAATGATTGGACAGGTTATCTGTATCGGTTTAATAGTTTGGTGGTTTACTCTCTATTTTTAACTGAATAGCCCCGGATTTTTTCTCTGAAATGCCAGAGGTGAGCATGTGTCGAAAATTATATTGGCTCAACGATAATCCCGTTGAGCCGTTGGCGTCCCGCGTAGGTTGGAGTATGATAAGTGCCTATGAAGCAATCATTTCTGTTTACCAAAACACGACGCGAAGCGCCGACAGACGAAGTGTCGCAAAATGCGAAGTTGCTTATCCGCGCTGGGTTTGTCCACAAAGATATGGCGGGCGTGTATTCGTACTTGTCGCTCGGTCTCCGTGTGCTCAATAACATTGTCGGCATTATCCGCGAAGAGATGAACGCGCTTGGCGGTCAAGAGGTGCACCTCTCTGCGCTCCAAGACCGAGCCGTGTGGGAGAAGACGGGGCGGTGGGACGAAAAGGCGGTGGACTCGTGGTTTAAGACGGAGCTCAAAAACGGCGCGGAAGCCGGGCTTGGCTTCACGCACGAAGAGCCATTGACGCTCCTCATGCGCGACCACATCGCATCATACAAAGACCTGCCCCGGTACCCGTACCAATTTCAAATAAAGTTCCGAAACGAAACGCGCGCAAAGAGCGGCATCATTCGCGGGCGCGAGTTTCTTATGAAAGACCTGTATTCTTTTTCTGCAGGAGAAGCGGAGCACCAGCTCTTTTACGAGAAAGTAAAGCAAGCGTACCGCACAATTTTTGAACGCATTGGATTTGGCGAAAAGACCTACCTTACATATGCCTCTGGCGGGAGCTTCAGTAAGTACTCGCACGAGTTTCAAACGCTCTGTTCTGCAGGCGAAGACACTATACATCTATGCGAAAAGTGCCGCACTGCGATAAACGACGAGATGATTTCCGAACAAACAGCGTGCCCCGCGTGCGGGAACGAAAACCTCTTGCGCGAGAAGGCGGTAGAAGTCGGCAATATCTTCACCCTCGGCACGCGCTTTTCCGACGCTCTAGGCCTCCGCTACCGCGATGAGGCTGGGAAGGAAGTTCCAGTTTTTATGGGCAGTTATGGCATCGGGCCAGGGCGCGCGATGGGCGTTGCAGTAGAGCTTTTTGCCGATGAGAAAGGAATCGTCTGGCCTGCGAGCATCGCCCCCTTTGCCGTGCACCTTATTTCTCTCGCCGCTTCTGCAAAAGCAAAAAAGGAAGCGGACGCTCTGTACGACAAACTGGAAAAAGCCGGCACTGAGACGCTCTACGATGACCGCGCTCTGCGCGCGGGCGAAAAGTTTGCCGACGCGGACCTTATCGGCATTCCGCTCCGCGCCGTTGTCTCCGAAAAAACCCCGAAAGGAAAGGTGGAAGTGAAGGAACGCACAAGCGCCGAATCCCGCCTCATCCCACACGCAGAATTTCTGAAAATGCCTGCAAAGATGCCTGCAAAAAGTAGCCCTTGTTTTTAACACCTTCCTCCCTCGTCAGCCCTTCTTCCACTTACTTGCTATAGCAGATAACTGGAATAGTTAGTAGAAGAGAATAAAACAAGAAATATGACGACAAACAAGAAAAGAGTGATTTTTGTGCGAAAAAGGCGAATGTGTAGCACCATCAAGCAGAAAGTACTCTTGTTATTACAGGCGGGCGTGGCGCTCAGTTTTGCTGGGACGGTGCCAAGGCAATTTCGTATTGTGGAAGAGTTGGTAGATGAATGGAAGAAAATCAACCGCGCCTATTTATACCGCATCATTCGCGAATTTGAGGACGAACAGTTGGTACTCATAGAAGAAGGCGAGGATGGAACACGCACCGTTGTTCTATCAGAGCGCGGACATAAACGAGCACTCACATTTCATATACACAAAGTGCAGATAGCAAAGCCGCCACAATGGGACGGAAAGTGGTATGCGGTATTCTTTGATATTCCAGAAGGGTGGAAAACAGCGCGCGAAGCGCTCCGGTTTAAGCTTTACGACTTAGGATTCCACCATTGGCAGAAATCGGTTTTTGTACATCCATACCCGTGTCGCAGTGAAATTGATTTTGTCGCAACCTATTTTAATGTGCGCCACTTTGTGCGGTACGCAACCCTTTCTCTCGTGTCGCACGAAGCGGAACTGCTGCGCCATTTCGGACTAAAGAAGTAAAATGTACAGGGAAGCGCTCCTCTTCCAGTTATCTGCTATAGCGTTTATTTGGAATAGTTGGGAAAGAGAGAAGAGAAGTGGGTGGAAAAAGAAAAAGGCGACAGTGGTGCTGTCGCCAGTGTATCGCACGGTTTCTGTCTAGTCACCTGCTGGGTCCTCAGGGCCTCCGCTCAGTTCTTCTTTGCGGTTCGTTTTTTTGATAAGGACTGCCGCAATGGTTGTGCAGTTAAGTTTCTCGTCCCGATGCGAAAACAAGGAATGTATCTCCCATCCGTTTTCAAGCATGTTGTGAATGGGATGATCTTCCATACATCCCCATGCTACGCCATTTAACTTACCACTTACTAAATCTGCACAGACCAATCCGACAGGTTTTACATCAATCTTCATTTGATTCGTTCCTTTCTTTGAAACATCTGTTCTGTTCTATATTCCAAAAATAAGATAGCATTATCTTTATATCCCGTCAAGCGTTTTCATTTTGGGAGAAAGGGGGCATACTGTCGGGACGCTGTATGTTCAAGACCTATTGGGACAAAATAAAGGGGCGGTTTTCTAATGATATTGCAATTGACCTTG
>CAYTVT010000036.1:0-5498 GCA_964441855.1 uncultured Candidatus Saccharibacteria bacterium
CTCTGTCCGGCGCCGTCGCGCCTCCCAAGTTTCCGCTCGGCACGCCCCTCAACGATTTTTCACTTTTGCTCAGTTAATTTCTTTCGAACAAATAACTCTTGCCCAATCGCAAACAGGTTGGAGGTGGTCCAGTAGAGCGCCACGGCGCCAGAGATGGTGTAGGCGACGACTGCGGCGACAATGGGCATCACATACTTCATCTGCACATGCATGCCGTGCATGAGCTCTCCTTGGAACGAGCCGTCGCGCGTACCCGGGGCGGGGGGCGGGAGCGCGAGTTTTACTTGGAAAAATTGCGTGATGCCGGCAAGCGCGGCAAGGAAAAAGCTTTTACCGGCAATGTCTATGAGCCCTAAAAACTCCATGCTGACCTCAGGGCGGGGGATAAAAGCATACCGAAGCGTTTCGTTGATTTCCGGCAGTCCTCCGCGAAAGAAAACATAATAGAGGGAGATAATGACCGGCAGTTGTACCAGAAGCAAGAAAAACCCCGAGAATGGGTTGATGTGCTTTTCTTTGTAAAACACCATGGTGGCGCGCGCGTACCCCTCGCGGTCGTTTGCAAACTGCTTCTTGAGCGCGTCAAGCTCCGGCTGAAATCGGCGCATCGCAAACTGCGTTTCTATGGAGCGTTTGGAGAGGGGGAAGAGAACGAGCTTTACGATGACAGTGAGGAGGATAACGGCAATTCCCGCGTCGGCTCCGGGAATTATATCCATTAAAAAAACGAGGCCGTTGTAGAGCGGTTGGTAGAAAACTTCCTTAAAAAACTCGAGCATGCACCCTATCGTAGCAAAATTACGGCGCGCCGTACACGGCGCGGAAAGCGTCTTTCAGCTCTTGAAATGACGCCTGTGCGGCTACCTCCTTCAGGTACACCACAATGGCGACATTCTTAGCGGCTTGGGTAGCGTACTCGCGCAAAAGGTGGTACAAACGCCTCCTCAAACGATTGCGGGCAGGAGCAGTCGCAGATACTTTTTTTGAGGCGACAACGGCGAATTTTCCGCGTGCGCCTAAGAGTGTGTGTATTTTTACGCTAAAAAATGGCGCGTGCAGGGAGCGCACTGGCCTGCCGAGTTGTTTAAATTCCGCCGCGGTGATGCGGTTTGTTTTTTTAAGCATTTATAAGGGGCGCAAAAGTTCTTATTCGGCACACCTTTTTCAGAGCACACAGATTTTCTTGCTAGAAAATCTGCTCGTTTTCGCGCCGTCGCGCTCAAAAGGCTCTTCAAAAGGCGTGCGCTCAACGAACTTTTGCGCTCAATTTAAACAGTCAGGCGCTTCCGACCTTTCTGCCGGCGCCGAGAAAGAGCGCGCCGTCCGCTTGTGGTGCTCATGCGCTTCAAAAACCCGTGTGTGCGAGCGCGTTTTTTCTTTTTTGGTTTGTAGGTAAATGACATCGCTGTGTGTTCACACTTTATCCACCCATTATTAACACAATGCGTGTTTTGACGCAACTTCCGCGCGACTCATGGCGCGCTATACTTCTGTAACCACCATCTTAAAAAAATTCATGACTCCAAAACAATTATGGGATAGCGCGCTCGTAGAACTCGGTCTCTCGGTCTCCAAAGCAAACTTCCAAACATGGTTTAAAGACACTACCGTCTCCCGCACGGAAGATGGGGTAGCGTACCTTGCCGTCCCTAACGCTTTCGTGCGCGACTGGCTGTCCGACAAATACCACAAGACCATCGTACACGCGCTTCGTGGGCTTTCAGAGCATATCCGCTCGGTTGAATATGTCATTTCCAAAGATGAGCAGAGAAAGGCACCTCCGACGGCCGCATGGCCCAACACCGCAAACACGGCAAACACAGAGCTCCCGCTTAAAGAGTACTACATCAACAAAGAAAGCAATCTGAACCCGCGCTATACCTTTGAGGCGTTCGTCGTCGGCCCCTTCAACGAGCTCGCGCATGCCGCCGCGCAAGCGATCATAAAGAAGCCCGCCGTCTATAATCCGCTCTTTTTCTATGGTAATACCGGACACGGCAAAACACACATTATTCAAGCGGTGGGAAACCACCTTGCAAAGTCCGAACCGTCAAAAAAGGCGTTTTATATTACCTCCGAAAAGTTTCAACTTGAGTTTGTTGTCGCCATGCAGGCGAATCGCATCAATCAATTTAAAGAAAAATACCGCGTCTACGACCTCTTTATTATGGATGATATACAGTTCCTCTCTGAAAAGTGGAAGACACAAGAGGAGTTGTTCCACCTCTTCAATACGCTTTACGAACACAACAAACAAATAATCTTCTCTGCCGATGTGCACCCAAACTTCATTTCCGACATTCAAGATCGCCTTAAATCACGCTTCGCTTCTGGTATGGTGGTAGACCTTCCCGCGCCCGATTTTGAGTCGCGCATCGCTATTTTGCAATCAAAAGCAAAGGGGGCTGGTTTTCCTATTTCTATGGAAAACGCGCAGTACCTGGCGGGTATTATTGAGGGAAATATACGAGAACTGGAAGGGCTCTTAAACGCCATTATGTGCAGTTCCCAACTCAAAGGAAGGGAGTTGTCTCTTTCAGAGATAAAAAGTATTGTGAAGGCAAACGAAAAGCCAAAAAAGACCACTTCAGTAAAAGATGTTCTCCGAGTTATTTCTAATTTTTATCAAATAGAAGAAAGCAGTATTTACGAAAAAACACGGCGAAAGGAAGTGGTACGTCCGAGGCAGATCGCCATGTTTCTCCTCCGCGAGGATTGCAGCATATCCTACCCGCTTATTGGCCAAAAACTGGGTGGGCGAGACCATACGACCGTCATCCACTCATACGAGAAGATAAAAAACGAACTCAAACACAACACTGAATTAGAGCGAGAGATAAAACAATTACGCACAATGTTGTAGGTGTGGAAAAGTATGGCGACATATGTTGAAAAAAATAAAAACAAAAAAGAACACAAAGATACTCACTGGTTATCTAAGTAATATCATAGCGTTACCAACATGGTATATTTTAAAACAAACAATAAAAACAAAGATTAAAATTGCTTTTCCACATATCAACACAGCCATACTCTTACCTCTTAGCTATCTTATTACTAAAATATAAAACAATATGAAAGGAGAATGTTTTAAAGAAAAGCTAGAACAAGTGATGCGGCACGCAAGCCGGATGACAAGCAAAAATCCTTCTTTGCCAGTCCTTGCATATGTTCTCTTGGAGGCAAAGAAGGGTGCGGTGGTCGCACGGGCAACAAACATTGATGTTGCGTATGAAGCGCTTGTACCGTCTCGGGTTGAAAAAGAAGGGGTAGTTGCGGTTTTTGGCCCGGCGCTCGCTTCTTTTTTGTCTGGCGTATCTTCTCAAAATGTTTCGTTTTCTGCAGGTGCGGGAGGGTTTTTGGTTCGTGCGGGTAATGCGCAGGCGACTTTCAAAGTATTTCCACACGAGGACTTTCCAACATTTTCCCACCCGAAGGATTCAGCAAACCATCTTTCTGCCGCTGATTTACTCTTGGGGTTAAAATCTGTTTTATACAGCGCTTCGGTCTCATCTATGAGGCCGGAACTCTCCAGTATCTATATTTTTTCTGATGGAAACGATGTCGTGTTTGTGGCGACGGACTCTTTCCGTCTTGCAGAGAAACAGGTTGCGGCGCAGAAAAATGTTTCCATTCCACCCACACTCTTACCCGCGAAAAACGCCGCGGAACTTTTGCGTATTCTTATGGAGATGGAAAAAGAGCCCTGCGCCGTCGGAAGCTTGCATGGGCAATTCACCGTAGAGGGCGGCGGCGTGCTCTTCACTTCTCGCGTTGTTGATGGGACCTTTCCGGATTATAAGCAGATTATTCCCAAGGAGTTTGTTACGACCGTCACCATCCTCAAAGAGGACTTTCTTAAAGCCCTTCAACTTATTTCGGGGCTTTCTGAAAAATCAAACCAAATTTTAATTGCGGTACCGAAAGGCGGAGGTGAAGTCGTTTTGTCGGTAAAAAACGCCGAGGTGGGGGAGGGGACCAGCAAGCTTGCGGCGGCGATTTCAGGAGAGCCGTTTGAGATGAGCTTTAACGCGCGCTATCTAATAGATTGCCTTCAAGCCATCACAGAGCCCTCGGTATCTCTTCTCTTTTCTGGCGCGGCAAAACCCCTCGTCGTTACCGGCGCCGGCAACGCAAGCTTCCGCTACATCGTTATGCCCATGAATCGGTAATTATTCTATCTGAAAATTCACGCGGGCCTCGCCGCGATTGAGAACGGTATCATACACCACCACGCTAAGTTCATTTGTTCCTGCGGTAACACTGCTTGTGTCTTTTGGGATGAAAGAAAATGGGAATGGCGCGGAGAAAGAGGAGTCCACAAAAACGCCGTTTATATACCACTCTGCTTTAAGTATGGGCGATTTTTTTGGTGTCGCCACAATGATGACCGCAATGCGCTCGTCTCTCCTTAATGTCGCCGCGTTCGTCGGGGAAATCACAGACACTGTTGGCGCAAATTCCGGCCGGTGAATTGGGTCATCCTCGCTGGGAATCACCGCGTCGGTTTCATCGGTTAGTTTTTGCTCTTCTGCCCACTTACGCACCGGCGTTTCCCAAAGCGCAAACTGCGGGTCATTTTCGGGGTGTTCTGGTTTGCCGCCTCGCGGAGCGTCTTTGTCTAACCAATACAGGATAGAGTGCACCTCGCGTACGACGCGCTCCTCACGCGTTTCCGCGGGGGTGTACGCCGTCGCCCGCTTTCCAGACAGGCGGTCTACCGTAAACGCCCTGCCGCCGCGCCACTCACCCTTGAGGACTGGCGCAAGGCCATCAACGCTTTCTTCGGGAGGCGACGGGAATATTTCTTTCGGCATAAGTGGAAGGGCTTCGCGCATAAATTCATTCCACAAGGGTGCGACAATAAAACCCGCCACCTTTTTCTCCATTGGAGTTGCGTCGTTGTTACCCGCCCATGCGCCTACTGCAAGCGTTGGTGAATAGCCGACAATCCACGCATCTTTGTAATCATTAGTCGTTCCTGTTTTTGCGGCAACGGAAAAGCCGGGCACAAACAGATACGACTTCACGCCAAACGCCGGCGCGCGCGCGGCATCGTCGGAGAGAATGTCGGAGATCTGTCGTGCGGCCGACTCGGGGAGCACGCGCTCCACCGCCCCCCGCGCCTCTTCCAACAGTTCTTTTTGCGCGTTGGTAATGTGCTGTATGGCGTGTACTTTGTTTTTGTTGCCATCGTTGGCGAACACGGCATAGGCGCCTACCATTTCCAAAAGTTTTACCTCGCCGCCGCCCAAGACGAGGGTGAGTCCGTACTGATTTGCGTTGGTGAGCGTGGAGATTCCCATAAGGGAAGCGAGGTTGAAAGTATCTTGTTGCCCCGCAAGGTAGAGCGTTTTTACTGACGGGATATTCACCGACTGCGCGAGCGCCTCGCGCATAGAAATAGGTCCTCGGGACTTCTCGTCGTAATTTCCGGGGGCGTAACACACCTTTTCGGGGTCATCCTCCTCGTTTAGGGGCTTGCCTTCCGCATCACA
>CAYTVT010000037.1:0-4689 GCA_964441855.1 uncultured Candidatus Saccharibacteria bacterium
CGGAAAAAGTTGCCCCCATTGTCGGGGTGAGGAATATGCTTGTGCATCGGTACGAAAAATTGGATACAGCTCTCTTCCTCCGAAATCTCAAACGCAACTTTTCTGATTTTAAGACCTATCTCATACAGATACAGAACTATTTGCGCGCGCATTAGTTGACTCTTTTTTATTATCTTGCTATCTTTATACGCGTCGATGGGAACAGCTGAGAAGCCGGAACGGGTGAGCGGGAGGGTCGTTGAGGCATTGCCTGACGCGCTCTTCCGCGTTGCGATTGCGCCCGAGCGCGTCGTTTTGGCGTATTTGGCGGGCAGAATGCGCCTGCATCGGATTCGCGTTCTCGTTGGAGACAAAGTAGAAGTAGAGCTTGACCGCTATGGCGGCAAAGGGCGGATTGTGAAAAGAGTATGAATGTCAAAGCATCGGTAAAAGTGCGCTGTCCGAAGTGCGTCGTCGTCCGCCGACGCGGACGCGTTTTTATTGTGTGCACTGGCAACCCGCGGCATAAGCAGAGGCAAGGATAATATATGCGTATCAAAGGCATCACTATTCCCGATAAGAAGAAGTTGGAGTTCGGCTTGCCGATACTTTTTGGCGTGGGACGCTCGCTCGCTCGCGCTATTCTCGTGGATGTCGGTGTGGACCCGTCAAAGAAACCTGGCGAGGTTTCTGCCGCTGAAGAACAGGCGATTCGCGCCGCCATAGAAAAACGCATCTTGGAGGGCGACTTGAAGCGCGCCATTGCGTGGAACATTAAGCGCTTGAAAGACATCAAGGCATACCGCGGCGTGCGACATTTGCGCGGGCTTCCGGTGCGCGGCCAGCGCACCAAGACCAACTCGCGCACGCGCCGCGGCAATGTACGGAAGACCATGGGCACCGGCCGCAAGGCGGTAGAGAAGAAGTAAATTTTTATGGGTAAGAAACGCATCATCACCAAAGGCGAAACGGGCGCAGAAGCGGGAGGGGGCGTCTCTGCCACCACGCGCTCAAAAAAGAAAGTTGAGAGCGGCATTTTGACCGTGCGCGCTTCGTACAACAACACGGGGCTGACGCTTGCCGACGACAAGGGCAACACCGTCGCCTTCTCCTCATCGGGGGCGCTTGGCTTCCAAGGAGCAAAGAAGGGGACGCCCTTTGCGGCGGCAAAGGTGGGCGAGACCCTCGGCGCCAAAGCCGCGCTTATGGGGATGAAAGAAGTGTCCGTCGTTGTGCGCGGGGTGGGGTCTGGCAGAGAGTCCGCCATTCGCGGTTTTATGTCCAAAGGTATCGCCATTAAAAGCATTAAAGATGTGACGCCGGTGCCCTTCAACGGGCCGCGCCCCAAGAAACCCCGTCGCGTCTAACTATTTTTATGAAATTAGGTTCACGATACAAAATCGCGCGGCGCTACGGCCCGGAACTGTTTGAAAAGACGAACACGCAAAAGTTCGCCCTGCGCGAAGGCCAGCGCGAGGGCAAGCGGATGCGCGCGCGGAGTGACTACGGCATCCAGCTGGCGGAAAAGCAAAAGGCGCGTTTTTCGTATGGCTTAAGCGATCGCCAGCTTGCGGTGTATACCCGCGCCGCGCTTTTGAAGCGCGGCGCGGCGGCGGACGCGCTTCTTGCCGCGCTTGAAACGCGGCTCGACAACATCGCCTATCGCGCGGGGCTCGCGCCGACTCGCGCTGGAGCGCGCCAGCTCGTCTCGCATGGCCACCTGACCGTTGGCGGCCGCCGTAACACAGTGCCTTCGCGCGCGGTGCGCATGGGAGAGGTAGTTGCGATACGCCCAGGGAGCGTGCAAAAAAAGCTCTGGCCGGAGGAGAAGGAGGCGCGCACCCCTCCGCCGTGGCTTGCGTACGACAAAGAAAAGCGGACGATTATCAGAACGAGTATCCCGAAACTCCGCCGCGAAGAATTGCCATTTCGCATTGATGCCGTCTTGGAGTTTTACCGGAGATAGCGTTGTGTGGCGCGCCCTTTGCATAAAAGGTGCGCTTGTGTTATGCTTTGCCTTTATATGTTTTGACCCGTCTTATTGTACCTTTTTACTTTATTTTTAATTTTTATACGGCATATGCAGAATATTGTGCTTCCCTCGCAACCACGTATTATCAAAGAAGAGGCAAACACGGGTTCGTATGAAATAGACGGGCTCTACCCGGGCTACGGGCACACGCTCGGCAATTCACTCCGCCGCATTATCCTCTCGTCTCTTCCTGGTGCCGCTATCACCTCGGTAAAGATTGCGGGCGCGGCGCACGAGTTTTCCACTCTTGAAGGCGTTAAAGAGGATGTCGTGTCTATCATTCTCAACTTGAAGCGGGTGCGCTTCAACCTCTTGGGAGGCGAACCCCAGACGATTACGCTGACGGTGAAAGGACCAAAGGAAGCAACGGCGGCGTCGTTTGAATGTCCGGGGCAGGTAACGGTTTTGAACCCAGGGCAACCCATCGCTTCCCTTTCCGGCAAAGGCGCAACGCTTGATATTGAGGCGCGCGTGGAGCAGGGGCTTGGCTATGTACCGAAGGAGGTGTTGCAGAAAGAGCGCGTAGACATCGGCGCCATTGCGCTGGACGCAATTTTTACTCCTGTTCGCCGCGTTAATTATGAAGTAGAAAATATGCGCGTTGGCGATCGGACGGACTTCAACCGACTCCGCTTTTTTATAGAAACAGACGGTACGATTGCGCCTCGCGAGGCATTGACCAAATCAATCCAGATTATGTTGGAACAACTCCGCGCGATTGTCGGCTTCCGCGAAGAAGAGCCCGTGGTACCCGTAGCGCACGCAAAGCCAGTAAGGGAGCCGCGCCGCGAGATTGACCCCGAGGTTTTGAAAACACGAGTAGATACCTTGGGTCTTTCCGTGCGCACCAAAGCGGCGCTCAGCAATGCGGGTATCCGCACGGTCGGCGGCCTCGTGAGAAAGAAGGAGGAGGATATTTTGGACATTGACGGGCTCGGGAGCAAGGGTGTGCAGGAAGTGAAGAAAATGCTCGGCAACTTCGGCATTACGCTCAAATAACCACCATGCGGCACGGCAATCGCAATAAAAAGTTTGGTCGGGTGCGCAAGGTACGCGTAGGGCTTATGCGCTCCTTGGCGCGTGCGCTTGTGCGCTACGGCAAAATTGAAACCACCGAAGCGCGCGCGAAAGCGCTCCGCCCGCTTGTGGAGCGGCTCGTAACGCATGCGAAGAAGGGAACGATTGCCGCGTGGCGGCTTGCGGTACAGCGGATGGGCAACGCCGATGGCGCGACGCTCCTTTTTAAACGCGTCGGCAAAAAATACGCGGCGCGCGCGGGCGGCTACACGCGCATTGTGAAGACTGGCTTTCGCCAAAGCGATGGCTCGCGCCGCGCCGTTATTGAGTTTGTATAAGTGTATGAAGCAACACAGCATCAACGCACAAGGGAAGAAACTGGGACGCGTCGCCTCCGCCGCGGCGCACCTTTTGCGCGGCAAGGCGGAGACGGCCTTCGCGCGCAATGTGGTGCCCGCCATACAGGTGCGCATAGAAAACGCGGGCAAACTTTTTCTGACCGAGAAGAAAAAGATGGAAAAACGCTATGAGCGCTATACGGGATATCCATCGGGCTTGAAGTCGGAAACGCTCGGCTCGCTTACGGCGCGCCGCGGCATCGCCATTGCCGTACGGCGCGCCGTGTACGGGATGCTCCCGAAGAACAAGCTCCGCGCGCGCATAATTAAAAATCTGATTATCACGGAATAATAATAACCACAATGCCGAAAGAAAAAGTAAATCAAAAGAGCACGGGCGCGCGCGAATATATAGAAGCCATTGGACGGCGCAAAACCGCCGCCGCGCGCGTGCGGCTCATGAAGGGAGGCGCGGGTACATTTGTGGTTGGCGAGCAAAAGGTAGACGACTACTTTAAGACAGACGAACAGCGTCGCATCGCGCGCGAAGCGTTTGCGCTTTACGCGCCCGCCGCAAGCTACGGCGTGTCGGCGCGGGTCGCGGGCGGAGGGCTTGCCGCACAGGCGGAAGCCGTGCGGCACGGCATTGCGCGCGCGCTCGTCGCGGTAGAACCCGATCTGCGCAAAAAACTAAAGAAAGCGGGATTTCTCAAACGCGACCCGCGCGCCAAAGAACGCCGTAAGTTCGGCCGCAAAGGCAAGGCGCGCAAGAGTCCGCAATGGTCAAAGAGATAGTAACAATCCACACATTGTATGACTGACGAAAAAGACATCTCATTTGAACCCGAAACCGACGCGGATATGGTCAAGGACCCCGCGGAGGCGATTAAAAAACTCAAGAGCGAACTTGCCGTGTGCCGCAAGGAACGCGAAGAGTACCTCTTAGGGTGGCAGCGGGCGAAGGCGGACTTTGTGAACGCGCGCAAAGATGAAGAGAAGGCGCGCGCCATGTTTACGAAGTTTGCAAACGAAGCGCTCATAGAGGAGCTCCTGCCAGTGCTTCAAAACTTTGAGCGGGCGATGGGGAATAAGGCAGTATGGGAGAAAGTAGAAACGAACTGGCGCGTGGGCGTGGAGCATATTTACGCGCAGCTGACCAGTGCGTTTCAAAGGGCGGGTATTTCGTTTATAGAGCCGAAGGTTGGAGACATCTTTGACCCGGTAGAGCACGCAAGTGTAGAGAGCGTACCCGTGTCCGACGAGGCGCACATGCAGCGGGCGATCACCCTGGCCGAACGCGGCCGCGGGGTCGTGTCCCCCAAC
>CAYTVT010000037.1:4699-5497 GCA_964441855.1 uncultured Candidatus Saccharibacteria bacterium
GTGCGCGAGGTGTTGCAGAAGGGTTTTGCGCTTCATGGTAAAATACTGGAACCCGCAAAGGTAAAGGTTGGGGAGTATAAGATATAGAAACATGGTACCAGATGCACGAATAAAGCAGTCAGAAGTTTTTGAACGCGTCGTTTGTGACAAAAGCGGGCGGGTGTTCCGTGTGCGGTTTGTGGTGGTGGAGCGCGGCGACGTGCTCCGCGGCCGCATCGTGTCGTGCACCTGCCTCTCACAGTCGTTTCTTCCCGACGCGCGCGACGCGCACAGCACTCCACATACTACCCCTCGCGTCCGCCTCGCACCTTCCCCTTATTTCAATAAATTCGCTTTTTTGACGGCAGTTAAAATCCGCGCCCCTTCGTTTATATAACGCCTTTTTATTAGGTAGTTATATAAACATATATGAGCAAAATATTAGGTATTGACCTCGGGACGACCTACTCCGCCATGGCGGTGGTAGAGGGCGGGACGCCGAGGATTATTGAAAACAGCGAAGGCGCGCGCACTACCCCATCTATCGTTGCCGTGTCTAAAACGGGCGAGCGGCTCGCAGGCCTCCTTGCAAAGCGCCAGGCGGTCACCAACCCGAAAAACACGGTGTATACCATCAAACGCTTTATCGGACACTCCTTTGACGACCCGTCGGTGCAGAAAGACATTAAGACCGTGCCCTTTGAGGTGCGCAAGTCCGCTTCAGGCGGCATTGAGGTGCGTCTTGGCGAAAAATGGGAACGGCCGGAAGAAATATCGGCAAAGATTCTCGCGAAGCTCAAGGCAGACGCAGAAGCGCGC